>NZ_JBHYZV010000031.1:0-84272 GCF_042753905.1 Streptomyces sp. NPDC059248
CATTTGTTTATACGAGCCTGGGCTCACCATCCGGGTGGTCGGCTTGCTGTTTAACGTGGTCGGTCTGTTGGGCCGGCCCGACGGATCCGGGGTGCGAGGCCCCGCGGCGCGTATGCGCCGCGGGCCCTCCCTTTTTGCCTTGTGCCGCCCCGCGCCCCCGGTTTATAGTCATGATGACTATTAAAGGAAGGGGGCGAGTGTGGAGCTCGCGGACATTCTCGAACCCTTGCAGCGGCCGCTGTTCACCCTGCTCGGCACACCCGTCAGCTGGACCGAGGTCCTGGGCTTCGGCAGCGGCGCGCTCTGCGTCTGGCTGGTCACCCGCCAGCACCTCGCCAACTGGCCCGTCGGCATCGCCAACAACCTCTTCTTCGTCCTGCTCTTCACCCAGGCCGGGCTCTACGCCGACGCCGGTCTCCAGATCGTCTTCATCGCGCTCGCCGCCTACGGCTGGTGGTCCTGGACCCACGGAGGCGGACCGGGCACCCGGGGACCCCTCGACGTACGCCGCACCGGCCGCGCCGAATGGGCCCTGCTGCTGGCGGCGGGCGCGGCGGGGACGATCCTGATCACGCTGCTCCTCACCCGCCACACCGACTCCACCGTCCCCTTCTGGGACGCGCTGACCACGTCCCTGTCGCTGATGGCGACCTACGGGCAGTGCCGGAAGCGCCTGGAGTCCTGGTGGCTGTGGATCGCCGCCGACGTGGTCTACATCCCCCTCTACGCGCACAAGGGGCTCTATCTGACCTCCGTGCTGTACGCGGGATTCCTGCTGCTCTGTCTGTCCGGACTGCGGAACTGGTCGCGCGCGCTCACCGCGCCCCGCCCGCGGCCCGTGGAGGTGATCGTATGAGGCGCTACCGGCACGGACTGGTCCTCGGCAAGTTCTATCCACCGCACGCCGGGCACCACCATCTCGTCGCGACCGCCGCCGACCGCTGCGATCTGCTGACCGTCCTGGTCTGCGCCGCCACGGTCGAGTCCGTCCCGCTCGCCGACCGGGTGGCCTGGCTGCGCGAGATCCACCAGGACCCCGGGATCCGGGTCGTCGGCACCGTCGACGACATCCCCATGGACGTCCGGGACCCGGCGATCTGGGACGCCCATATGGCCGTCTTCCGCGCCGCCGTCCCCGAACCGGTCGACGCCGTCTTCACCTCGGAGGCGTACGGCGGCGAACTCGCCCGCCGCTTCGGCGCCGAACCCGTCTGCGTCGACCCCGCCCGCAGCCTCTTCCCGGTCTCCGGGACCGCGGTACGCGCCGACCCGGTCGCCCACTGGGACTTCCTGCGGCCCCCGGTGCGCGCCGCGCTCACCCGCCGGGTCGTCGTCGTGGGCGCCGAGTCCACCGGCACCACCACCCTCGCCCGCGACCTCGCCGACCACTACCGGGCCCGCGGCGGCGTCTGGGGCCGCACCCGCTGGGTCCCGGAGTACGGCCGGGAGTTCAGCGAGCGGAAGCTGGCCCGGCTGCGGGCGGCCCGGCCCGGCGCCGACTGGTCCGACGTCGTCTTCGGCTCCGACGAGTTCCCGGTGATCGCCCGCCGCCAGGCCGAACGGGAGACGGAGGCCGCCCGGCTCACCTCACCCGTGCTCTTCTGCGACACCGACGCCTTCGCCACCACCGTCTGGCACGAGCGCTACATCGGCGGCCCGAACGCCGCCGTCGCCGAGATCGCCGCCCGCACCCGCCGGCAGCATCTGTGGCTGCTCACCGACCACACCGGCGTTCCGTTCGAGGACGACGGACTGCGCGACGGCGAGGAGCTGCGCCCCTGGATGACCGGCCGCTTCGCCGCGGAACTCGCCCGTACCGGACGGCGTACGGTACGCGTCACCGGCCCCCGGGACCGCCGGCTCACCACCGCCGTCGCCGCCGTCGACGAACTGCTCGTCGAGGGATGGGACTTCGCCGACCCGCTGGTCGTGCCCGGCGGCGGTGCCGGTGCCGCCGTCCCCGTACCCGACCTCACGGAGCACCGCTGATGCGACCCGACGCCCCCGGCCGCGGACCCGGTCCCGAATCCGGTCGCGAGCCGGGCCCCGAGCCCCGTTCCGGCACCGGCCCCCGCGCCGGCGCCGGCGCCGAGACGGTCCCGGGTTACGACCCGCACGCCTTCCCGCCCTTCGGCGTCACCGTCGACCTGGCCGTCTTCACCGTCCGCGACGCCCGGCTGAACGTCCTGCTCGTGGAGCGCGGAGAGGCGCCCTACCGCGGCTCCTGGGCCCTGCCCGGCGGTTTCGTCCGGCCCGACGAGTCCGCCGGACAGGCCGCCCGGCGGGAGCTGGCCGAGGAGACCGGGCTCTCCCGCGACACCGTCCACGACCTCCACCTCGAACAACTGCGGACCTACACCGACCCGGGCCGCGACCCGAGGATGCGGGTGGTCTCGATCGCGTACGCCGCACTCCTGCCCGACCTGCCCGAACCGCGCGGCGGCGGGGACGCCGCCCACGCCCGCTGGACCGCCTGCGCCGACGTCGGCGCGGGCGTAGGCGCCGCGGCGCCCGGCGGCCTCGCCTTCGACCACGACCGCATCCTCGCCGACGCCTACGACCGGATCTGCGCCAAGCTCGAATACACCGGCCTGGCCACCGGGTTCTGTCCACCCGAGTTCACCCTCGGGGAGCTCCAGCGGATCTACGAGACCGTCTGGGGCGTCCCCCTCGACCGGCCCAACTTCCGGCGCAAGGTCCTCGCCACCCCCGGCTTCGTCGAGCCGGTCGAGGGCCCGCCGCGCCGTACCGGCGGCCGGGGCAAACCCGCCGCCCTCTACCGGGCGGGCACCGCCGCGACCCTGCATCCGCCCCTCCTGCGCCCGGAAGGACGCCAGCCATGACCGTGACCGGCAGCACCACCACCGGAACGACCAAGCCCTTCGGGACCGCCACCAAGCGGGCCGCCACGGGGTCCCTGATCGGACTCGCCCTCGGGGACGCCCTCGGCTTCCCGACCGAGTTCAACGACGTACCGCAGATCCTCGCCAAGTGCGGCCCCTGGCGCGAGATGCGGCTGCCCCGCCCCGCGTACATCACCGACGACACCCAGATGACCCTCGCCGTCGCCCGGGCCGTACGCGCCGCCATGGACCGGGGCGTCCTCGACGCCGGCCGGCTCGTACCGCTCCTGCGGGCCGAGTTCACCGCCTGGTACCACTCGCCGGAGAACAACCGCGCCCCCGGCACCACCTGCCTCGACGCCTGCCGCCGCCTCGACGACCCCGGGCTGCCCTGGCAGCGCGCCGGAGTCGTCGGCTCCAAGGGCTGCGGGGCCAATATGCGGGTCGCGCCCGTCGGACTCGTCCCCGGCCTCAGCGCGACGCAGCGCGCGGGCACAGCCCAGCTCCAGGCCGCGCTCACCCACGCCCACCCCACCGCCCTGGCCGCCGCCGACCTGACCGCCCACGCCGTCCATCTGCTGGCCCGCGGCGCCGAACCCATGGGCCTGGTCGGCCTGCTGCGCTCGTACGCCTTCGAGAACCGGTCCCGCTACCACGACCGCTGGCTCGGCGATCTGTGGACCCGCGCCGGCGACCCCACGCCCCAGGCGTACATCGCCCGCGGCTGGGACGAGTGCCAGGACGCGCTGCGCCGGCTCGCCGAGGCCCTGCCCGGCGCCGACCCCGAGTGCGACCCGTGCCTGACCACCGGGGACGGCTGGATCGCCGAGGAGGCCCTCACCACCGCCCTCCAGTGCTTTCTGCTCTTTCCCGAACAGCCCCTCACCGCCCTGCGCCGCGCCGCCTGCACCCGGGGCGACTCCGACTCGATCGCGGCGCTCGCCGGCGCCTTCGCCGGTGCCCATCTGGGCGCCGCCGCCTGGCCCAGCCGCTGGGCCGACGACGTCGAGCACCGCGGCGACCTGATGACCCTCGGCGCCCTCTGGGACGCCTGACCCGGCGTCATGAACCGGCCCCCGGTGCCCGGCACCGGGGGCACCACCTGCCATCCTCGGCCCGTGGATCTCACAACACTCGACGGACTCGACCTCGCCTCCGTGGTGGCCGACCAGCCCGACCCGCTGATCTTCGCCACCGTCTCCGGCGCCCATCTGTACGGCTTTCCGTCCCGCGACTCGGACGTGGATCTGCGCGGGGCGCATCTGCTGCCGGTTGCGGAGCTGATCGGGCTCGGCGCCCCCGAGGAGACCCGGAGCCGGATCTGGGACCGGGACGGGGTCGAGACCGACCTGGTCACCCACGACCTGCGGAAGTTCGTCCGGCTGCTGCTCCGCCCCAACGGCTACGTCCAGGAACAGCTGCTCTCCCCGCTGGTCGTCCACACCACCGACGTCCACGCCGAGCTGACCGCCCTCGCGCCCGGCGCGCTGACCGGCCGGCACGCCCACCACTACCGGGGCTTCGCGAAGACCCAGTGGGCGCTCTACGAGAAGTCCGGCGAGCTGAAGCCGCTGCTGTACACCTTCCGCGCCCTGCTCACCGGCATCCATCTCATGCGCAGCGGCCGGGTGCTGGCCTCCCTGCCGCTGCTGCTGGACGAGATATCGGACCCCGTCCCCGCCTATCTGCCCGAACTGATCGCCGCCAAGGCGGAGGCCGAGCACGGGACGGGCGCCGGAATCGTCCCCGCGTCGGCCGCCGGGGACGTCGCCGCGCTCCACGCGGTCCTCGACCGCGCGCAGGGCGACACGGATCTGCCGGCCGAGCCGTCAGTCCACGACGCCCTCGGGGACCTGGTGGTACGGGTCCGGCTGGCGCGCTGACGCCCGGCGCGTCCGGACCAGGAAGTCCGTCACCCGGGCCCGGTCCGGCTCGTCGGGCAGCGGCGAACCGGGCAGCGCCGCGTCCGCCTCGTCGGCGAGCCGGGCCGCCCATGCCTCGATCCGGCGCGGATCCGTCTCCCCGCGCCGGACCGCGAGCAGCGCCTCCCGCTCGGCGCCGACGTCGAGCACCAGCTCACCCGTCCGCAGCAGATCGCGGCAGCACAGCAGCAGCCGCAGCAGATGCGCCAGCGGTTTCCAGCGCGGCTCCCGGCCTGCCCGCTGATCCGCCGTGAGCCGCTTGTACTGGCCCTCGGCGTAGCGGACGAAGGTGCGGTGGACCTCCCGGGAGAGGAACGCGTCGCGCAGCGCCACCAGCTCCCGGCCGGTGTCGTCGATCCGCTCCACCAGCGGGGAGTGCAGCACCTCCAGGATGTTCGGATTGGCCCGGAGACCCAGCAGGCAGAAACGCTCCAGCTCCCAGGAGAACTGCTCCGGCAGCGGCCCGTCCACATGCGTCGGCGGCTTGTCGAACCGCCAGAACAGGGGGGTGGGGGCGAGGAAGACGCCCCGCCGGTCCGTATCGCTCTCCCCGGTCGCCAGACCGAAGGCCCTCGACCCCATGACACAGGAGTAGACGGTGTGGTCGTTGACCAGCTGTTCGGGTGTCGGGCCGTTCGCCATGCGGGTCAGGCTACGAGGTCGGGCCGTGACGGCTCTCAGGGGATCAGGCTCTCCGGCTCTCCGGCTCTCCGGAGATCAGGGGAGCAGTACCGCGTCCGCGGTGACCGTGATCGGGGCGGGCGGCAGCGGCCGGGTCGCGGGCCCCTTGGCCACCGAGCCGTCCGCGATCCGGAACCGGCTGTCGTGGCAGGGGCAGTCGATCGTGCCGTCGGCGACCTTGTCCACCAGACAGCCCTGGTGCGGACAGACCGCCGAGTACGCCTTGAACTGCCCGGCCGTCGGCTGCACGACGACCACCTTCTCGGGCTTGAACACCGTCCCGCCGCCGACCGGGACGGCGGAGCGCTTCGCCAGCTCCCGGCCCATCGAGGCGCTCGGGGACGCGCCCGTGGCCGGGGCGCCGGGGGAGGCGGCGTCCGCCTGGGTGCTGGGCTCGGGCGTCGCCGGGTGCTCGGCCGTTCCGCCGCCCCCGTCGCCGTCGCCGTCCGTACAGCCGGTGGCCAGGGCCGCCGCCCCCGCCGCCCCTGCCGCCAGCACTGTCCGCCGCGTTGCGTCCATCGCCGTACTCCCTCGGTCGTGCGGTACCCGTGCGGCGTGCATTGTGCCACCGCGCCAGCCGCCGCCACGGCATCCCGCGCGCGTCCGGCCCGGTGGCCTTCGCCCGTGGCGTCCTCGCGCCGTCGCCCGCGCCGTCCGTGCCGCCGTACCCGCCGGGCGGAATAGGCTGTCCCCCAGGGAACCTGAGGGAACCCGAGGAATCTGGAGTCGGGAGCCGAGGTGGCGGTACGAGCGGTCCACGGGGCCGTGCGGCGGGAGCGGTCCATGGAGTACGCGGAGTATGCCGCGCCCCTGGACGAGCGGCTCGGCACCGCCTCGGGGCGCGAAGCGCTCACCCCCGGCGACCGGACCGGCGTCCGGTCCACCGCCACCCCCGATCCGCGCGCGGCCCACCCGGCCGCCGCCGCCCTGCGCAAGGACATCGCCCAGTGAGAACCGCCGCCGTCATCGGAACCGGACTGATCGGCACCTCCGCCGCCCTCGCCCTCACGGGCCGGGGGATCGGCGTCCACCTCGTCGACCACGACGCCGAACGGGTCCGTACCGCCGCCGCGCTCGGCGCCGGCACCGATGCGCCCCCCGATGGCCCCGTCGACCTGGCGATCGTCGCCGTACCGCCCGCCCTGGTGGCCGGGGTGCTCGCCGACGCCATGAAGGGCGGACTGGCCCGCGGCTACCTGGACGTCGCCAGCGTCAAGGGCGGCCCCCGCCGCGAACTGGAGGCCCTCGGCCTCGACCTCTCCGCCTACATCGGTACGCATCCGATGGCGGGCAAGGAGCGCTCCGGCCCGCTGGCCGCCAGCGCCGACCTCTTCGAGGGCCGCCCCTGGGTGCTCACGCCCACCCCGGCGACCGATACCGAGGTCCTCAACCTCGCCCTCGAACTCGTCGCCCTCTGCCGTGCCGTCCCCGTCGTGATGGACGCCGACGCCCACGACCGGGCCGTCGCCCTGGTCTCCCACACCCCGCAGCTGATCTCCTCGATGGTCGCCGCCCGGCTCCGGGAGGCCGACGAGACCGCCGTACGGCTCTGCGGACAGGGCATCCGAGACGTCACCCGGATCGCCGCGTCCGACCCCCGGATGTGGGTCGACATCCTCTCCGCCAATCCCGGCCCGGTCGCCGAGGTGCTCGCCGGGGTCGCCGCCGACCTCGACGAGACGGTCCGGGCGCTGCGGGCCCTGGAGTCCGCCGACGCGACCGAGCGGGCCGGTGGGGTCGCCGGTATCGAGGGCGTCCTGCGGCGCGGCAACGCGGGCCGGGCCCGGGTCCCGGGCAAGCACGGCGCCGCCCCGGCGGCGTACGAGATCGTCGCGGTCCTCATCAGCGACCGGCCGGGCGAGCTGGCGCGGATCTTCGCGGACGCGGGCCGGGCCGGGGTGAACGTCGAGGACGTCCGGATCGAGCACGCCACGGGCCAGCAGGCGGGTCTGGTCCAGCTGATGGTGGAGCCCGCGGCGGCCACCGTCCTCGCCGCGTCCCTGCGGGAACGCGGCTGGTCGATCCGGCAGTAGGGGAGCGGGCGGACCGCGCGCGGCGGACGGGACGGTGCCCGCCCGGTCCGTTTTCCCGAGGCCCGGCGCACGGTTCACGGGCAGGCCCCGGCAGTCGGTAACCTTGTCCGGGGTCCCGAGAACCCCGGGAGCGCTCGAAAGACCGAGGTCCGCCGCCTCCCGCTCCCCAGAAACCCCGAAAGAAACCCCGAAGGAAAGGTGTCCGACACCGTGGAACCCGCCGTGATCGTTGCCATCGACGGCCCCGCCGGCACCGGCAAGTCGAGCACCTCCAAGGCGGTCGCCGCCGCCCTGGGGCTGAGCTACCTCGACACCGGTGCGCAGTACCGGGCGATCACCTGGTGGATGATCTCCAACGGTGTGGACACCGCGGAGCCCGCGGCGATCGCCGAGGCCGCCGGGAAGGCCGTGATCGTCTCCGGCACCGACCCGGCCGCGCCGACGATCACCGTCGACGGTGCGGACGTCTCCGCCGCGATCCGGACCCAGGAGGTGTCCTCCCACGTCAGCGCCGTGAGCGCGGTGCCGGAGGTCCGGACCCTGATCACCGCCCTCCAGCGGACCATCGCCGCCGACGCGGCGGCCGGGATCGTCGTCGAGGGCCGGGACATCGGGACCACCGTCCTCCCGGACGCCCATCTCAAGATCTTCCTCACCGCCTCGCCGGAGGCCCGCGCCGCCCGCCGCTCCGCCGAGATCGCGGGCTCCGACGTGGAGGCCACCCGGCGGGCGCTGGTCCGGCGGGACGCGGCCGACTCCGGCCGGGCGACGTCCCCGCTGGCGAAGGCGGACGACGCGGTCGAGGTCGACACCACCGAGCTGACCCTCCAGCAGGTCGTCGAGCGGGTGACCGCCCTCGTCGAGGAGCGCCGGGCGGCGGCGCGGTGACCGGCCCCTCCGCCTCGGGCGCGGCCGTCGGCCGCCGTATCGGCATCGGCCTGATGTACGGATTCTGGAAGCCGCGGGTGCTCGGCGCCTGGCGGATGCCGTCCGCCGGACCCGTGATCCTCGCCGTGAACCACTCCCACGCCATCGACGGCCCCATGCTGATGGGGACCGCGCCCCGGCCGGTGCACTTCCTGATCAAGAAGGAGGCGTTCATCGGCCCGCTCGATCCCTTCCTGCTCGGTATCGGCCAGCTCAAGGTCGACCGGTCGGGTACCGACCGCGCCGCCGTCACCGACGCGCTCGGCGTCCTGGAGCGCGGGGACGTCCTCGGGATCTTCCCCGAGGGCACCCGGGGCGAGGGCGACTTCGCGTCGCTCCGCGCCGGTCTCGCCTACTTCGCGGTCCGGTCGGGCGCCCCGGTCGTCCCCGTCGCGGTACTGGGCAGCACCGAACGGCGCAGCCGGGTGATCGGCGCCGTACCGCCGCTGCGCGGCCGGGTGGACGTCGTCTTCGGCGACCCGTTCGACGCGGGCGACGGGTCGGGCCGCCGCACCCGTACGGCGCTGGACGAGGCCACGGTACGCATCCAGGAGCGGCTCACCGGCCATCTGGAAAACGCCAGGCGCCTGACCGGGCGCTCCGGGTAAGACTTGACCATACGGACCACCCGCACCGGGCCCGGTCCGGTCGACACACGAGGAAACGGACTTCATGAACGACCAGCACGACCACGGAGCACTCGGCGACGCCGAGTACGCGGAGTTCATGGAGCTTGCCGCGGTAGAGGGCTTCGACGCCGAGGAGGTGGAGGACGCCATCGACGAGGCCGGACACGGCCCGCTGCCCGTCCTCGCCGTCGTCGGCCGCCCCAATGTCGGCAAATCGACCCTGGTGAACCGGATCATCGGCCGCCGTGAGGCCGTCGTCGAGGACCGGCCCGGTGTCACCCGGGACCGGGTCACCTACGAGGCCGAGTGGGCGGGCCGCCGCTTCAAGGTCGTCGACACCGGCGGCTGGGAGCAGGACGTCCTCGGTATCGACGCCTCCGTCGCCGCCCAGGCCGAGTTCGCCATCGAGGCCGCCGACGCCGTCGTCTTCGTCGTGGACGCCGTCGTCGGCGCCACCGACACCGACGAGGCCGTCGTCAAGCTGCTCCGCCGGGCCGGGAAGCCGGTGGTGCTCTGCGCCAACAAGGTCGACGGCCCCAGCGCCGAGGCGGACGCGGCCGCGCTGTGGTCGCTGGGCCTCGGCGAGCCGCACCCCATCTCCGCGCTCCACGGCCGCGGCACCGGCGACATGCTCGACGCCGTCCTGGAGGCGCTGCCCGAGGCCCCGGCGCAGACCTTCGGCAGCACGGTCGGCGGACCCCGCAGGATCGCCCTCATCGGCCGCCCCAATGTCGGCAAGTCGTCCCTGCTGAACAAGGTGGCGGGCGAGGAGCGGGTGGTCGTCGACTCCCTCGCGGGCACCACCCGCGACCCGGTCGACGAGCTGATCGAGCTCGGCGGCGTGACATGGAAGTTCGTCGACACCGCCGGAATCCGCCGCCGGGTGCACCTCCAGGAAGGCGCGGACTACTACGCGTCCCTGCGCACCGCCGCCGCCGTGGAGAAGGCGGAGGTCGCCGTGGTGCTGATCGACGCCAGCGACTCCATCAGCGTCCAGGACCAGCGGATCATCACCATGGCCGTCGAGGCCGGCCGGGCGATGGTGATCGCGTACAACAAGTGGGACACCCTCGACGAGGAGCGCCGCTACTACCTGGAGCGGGAGATCGACACCGAGCTGGCCCAGATCGCCTGGGCCCCCCGGGTCAATGTCTCCGCCCGTACCGGCCGCCACATGGAGAAGCTGGTCCCGGCGATCGAGACCGCCCTCGCCGGCTGGGAGACCCGGGTCCCCACCGGACGGCTCAACGCCTTCCTCGGCGAGATCGTCTCCGCCCATCCGCACCCCATCCGGGGCGGCAAGCAGCCCAGGATCCTCTTCGGCACCCAGGCGGGCACCAAGCCGCCGCGGTTCGTCCTCTTCTCCTCCGGCTTCCTGGAGCACGGCTACCGCCGCTTCGTGGAGCGCAGGCTGCGGGAGGAGTTCGGCTTCGAAGGGACGCCGCTGCACATCTCGGTCCGGGTCCGCGAGAAGCGCGGCCGGAAGAAGTAGCGCCCGCGGGCCGGCGCGGGACGATTGCGACGAGGGGGCGGCGTACCGGACCGGTACGCCGCCCCCTCGTCGTGCCACCCGACCCCGGCTGTGGGTCAGTGGCTGCGGCGGGGCGCCGGGGGGAGTGCCGGATAGTGCCGTACGGGATACGGCTGCCAGCCCGCGCCCGCGTACGGGAGCCGGCCCCCGCCCCGGCCCGTGGCCTGGGTGGAGAAGGCGAGGAAGCCGAGGTGCTCCTCGCCCGACCGGTCCCCGGGCAGCGCCCGGAACGACCGGCGGTACTCGGCGTACAGCGCGTCGTAGATGGGCGTCTGGGAGAAGTCCGCCGATGCCTCACGCGCGGGGCGCATGCCGGGGATCGGAGTCGGATACGGCTGGCGGATGGGGTCGTAGGTCTGCACGTACCTGCAACGACCCACGCCCCCGCCCGTCACTCCCGGAGCGGAGGGTCCACCCGGACCGCGGCCCTCCCGGGGCGCTTCCCCGCCGCCGCGTCACCCGTACGCGTCATCCGTACGTGTCACGTCCCCGCCAGCGGCATCGCGGCGGCGACCAGCCGCCCGCCCGCCGCGGCCTTCTCCAGGGCGTCCCTCAGCAGGTCCTCGCGCGGCTGCTGCCCGATCGAGCCGACGGGCGCGCAGAACACCAGCACCGTGTGGGACTTGTTGACCGCGGTACGCCAGCCCTCCGTGACCTGGAGCGGCTGGTGGGCCTTCCACCAGGCGACCGCGCCCGGCTGGAGGATCGCGTGCAGCTGCCCCACGGCGAGCAGGACCGACCAGCCGTCGAGGGTGCCGGGGAGCTGGTTGACGTCGTGGACCGGGGAGAAGCCCTGCTCGATCAGGAGGGGCAGGAACTCGTCCCCGCTCACGCCCGGGGTGCCGGGGCGGGCGATGGGCGCGGTCGGCTCCACCACCAGGGCGGGGTGCAGATCCCCGTCCACCAGGATGAGACCGCTGGTGACGCCGAGCACCGCCTGTCCGGGCGCGGTGTCGAGCGACGTGGGATCGGTGGTCATGGGCACAGGGGGCTCCTCGGTACCGGTGATGGATTCCGCGACTCCCCGGAGGTGGTCCTCGGCGAGCCGGACGACCTGCGAGGGGACGCAGGTCGCATGGGCGAAGGCGAGGACGGCCGTCTCCTCGCCGACGAACAGCACAGTGCTGGTCCGCTCCTGCTCGGGGTTGCCCGGGGTGCGGCAGGAGGTACAGGCGTAGACGGCCGGAGTCTCGGAATCACCGGCGACCAGCCGGTCGGCTTCCTCGTTTCCGAGCTCTGCGCGTACGGCCGCGCTGACATCGAGCATGCGGGGCACGGATGGCTCCTCGTACGTGATGGTGCTTTTTCGATGCGTGTTCGCACCGGGCCGGGAGGCTCCCCGGCTCACACTGGTTCAACGGGCGACCCATGCCGGGGTCACGCGCGGCCGGAACCCGGTCGGGAGGGGAGCCCCGCGGCAAGTAGAGTCGGGGCCCGACCACTTGGCGGTACAGACGTGCGAAAACGAGAGACGCCGACACGTATGCGCATTTCGTTCCTGCTCCACAACGCGTACGGCATCGGAGGAACGATCCGTACGACCTTCACCCTCGCGGAGGCACTCGCACAGCGGCACGAGGTCGAGATCGTCTCGGTCTTCCGGCACCGCGAGACGCCCTACATGGGGGCGCCGGCGGGCGTCGCCCTGCGCGCCCTGGTGGATCTGCGCAAGGACAGTCCCCGGTACGCGGGCGACCACCCCGACCACGCCCGCCCCGCCCGGGTCTTTCCGCGCGGCGACGGACGGCACCGCCAGTACAGCAGGCTCACCGACGAACTGATCGGGGCCCATCTCCGGTCGCTCGACGCCGATGTGGTCGTCGGCACCAGGCCCGGGCTCAATGTGCACATCGCCCGGCAGGCCCGCGCCGGCACCGTCCGCGTCGGCCAGGAACACCTGACCCTCGACGGCCACGGCTACCGGCTCCGCCGCGCGCTCGGCTACCGCTACGGGCGGCTGGACGCCATCACCACCGTCACCGAGGCCGACGCCCGCGCCTACCGGACCCGGCTCCGGCTGCCCGGGGTCCGGGTCGACGCCGTGCCCAACGGCGTGCCCGAGCCGTCCGTCCCCCCGGCCGACGGCAGCGGCAAGATCGTCGTCGCAGCCGGCCGGCTGACCCGCGTCAAGCGGTACGACGTCCTGGTCGACGCGTTCGCCAAGGTCGTCGCCGAACGCCCCGACTGGCGCTTGCGGATCTACGGCAGCGGGGACGCCACCGGCGACGAGAACGCCGCCCTGACCGCCCTGATCGACCGCAACGGTCTGCGCGAGCACGTCTCCCTGATGGGCAATGTCCACCCGCTCGACCCGGAGTGGGTGAAGGGCTCCGTCGCGGCCGTCACCTCCACCAAGGAGTCCTTCGGGATGACGATCGTGGAGGCCATGCGCTGCGGCCTCCCGGTGGTCTCCACCGACTGCCCGCACGGGCCCCGCGAGATCATCGAGGACGGGGTGGACGGCCGGCTGGTGCCGGTCGGCGACGTGGACGCGGTCGCGGCCGCCCTGCTGGAACTCATCGGCGACGACGACCGCCGCCGCCGCGCCGGGGCCGCCGCCCGCGCCTCCTCCGCACGGTTCGACGCCCTGGCGATCGCCTCACGCCACGAGGCCGTCTTCACCGAGCTGATCGCCCGCGGCCGGGCCGCCCGGGGCCCGGTACGCGCCGTACGCGAGCCGGTACGCCGGCTCGCGTGCGTCCTGTGGGCCGCCGTACACGATCTGCGGTCCCTGACCGCGGCGGTCCTCCGACGGGTCCGCAGACCCCGCTGACCCACCTCCGGGGATCGCGGACCGTAACGGTCCGCGATCCTTGGCAGACTGCCCGCATGTTGGAGACCTCCGCACGGCTGCTGCGCCTGCTCTCACTGCTCCAGGCCCACCGCGAGTGGACCGGGCCCGAACTCGCCCGCCGGCTGAACGTCACCGCGCGGACCGTCCGCCGCGACGTGCACCGGCTGCGCGAGCTGGGCTATCCCGTCGACGCCGGCCCCGGCACCGGCGGCGGCTACCGGCTGGGCGCGGGCGCCGAGCTGCCACCGCTGCTCCTCGACGACGACGAGGCGGTGGCGGTGGCCGTCGGGCTGCGCACCGCGGCCGGTCAGGGCATCGAGGGCATCGCGGACAGCTCCGTACGCGCGCTGGCCAAACTGGAGCAGGTCCTGCCGTCCCGGCTGCGGCGCCGGGTCGGCGCCCTGAACGCCTTCACGGTGCCGCTGCTGCGCACCCCCGCCGCCCGGCTCGACGCCTCCGTCCTCACCACGATCGCCAACGCGTGCCGGGACGCCGAGCGGCTGCGTTTCGCCTACGAGGACCACAACGGCGCCACCACCCGGCGGACCGTGGAGCCCCACCGGCTGGTCTGCACCGAACGCCGGTGGTACCTCGTCGCCTGGGACGTCGACCGGGCCGACTGGCGCACCTTCCGGGCCGACCGGATCCGGCCCACCCCGCCCCACGGCCCCCGCTTCACCCCCCGCCCCCCGCCCGCCGACGACCTGGCCGCCTATGTGTCCCGGGGGGTGTCGACCGGGGCGTACGCGACCCAGGCGGTGATCCGGCTCCATGTCCCCGCCGCACGGGCGAACGAGATGCTCACCCCGGCGGACGGGACCGTGGAGCCGATCGACGACGGGCACTGTCTGCTGCGGTCCGGGGCGGCAGGCCCGGAGGTGATGGTGATCCACGTGATGCTGATGGGTGTCGACTTCGACATCGTCGAGCCGGTCGAGCTGATCGAGCACATCAGGGTCGTACGGGACCGCTTCACCCGGGCCGTCGGCTGACCCGGGCGGCACCCCGGGCACCGGTCCGGGCGGCCATCGGGACCGGCGCCGGACCACTCCGTACGGCCCTCCGTACATCCCTCCGTACGGCGGCCGTCAATTCGCCCCCGGCGGCGCCCCGGGAATTGGATGCCGGAATTCTCCGTGATCGACCACTCCTGCGGAATTACCGAGCCGTAGGCCGTCGAACGCGACGTTCGACAAGTCCCGGTATCCGCTCGAACGCCCGTCGCGGGGCGGTGCCGGGGGAGTCGGCCGGGAGCTCCCGGGAAGCGGTCGGCGCGACGCGGCTAACCGGGTGCGGAAGGAGCCCGGGAACGCGGCGCGGAACCGCCGGTGATACGGGGCGGGGCCCGGGGTTTCGTCACCGTCCGCTGCCGCCTACGGTGGGGTGCATGGCACCTCAACCGAATCCGTCCGGGGAACCGGACGACGCCACGGGAGCATATGTCGGGCTCGGCGCCGACGCCGCCGAGCGACGGGCGCGGACCCGCGGCTGGACGACCGTACGGACCCTGCCACCGGGCGCGATCATCACCCTGGAGTATCTGCGCGGCCGGATCAACTTCGAGGTCGAACACGACACCGTGATCCGCTGCTGGCGCGGCTGACCGCGCACCGCGCCGTACCGCCGTATCCACGGATCCATGGGAAACGGGGCGGGTGCCCGGCCGATGGCCGGCCCCCGCCCCGGGTCGTGGGAGAGCGGCCCGCTCAGCCGCCGGTCATCGTGCGGGAGCCCCGGGAACCCGACGGGTGTCCGCCGCCCGACGGGGTGACCCGTTCCCGTCCGCCCGGCCGTCCGGCCCCGGCGTGGGTGCCCCCCGCCGTGCCGGACGCCGATCCCGACCCCGCCCGGGGGCGGGGCGGGGACGTGGGCGCGGGCAGGGTGGCCCCCAGCCGCACCATGGAACCGCGGCTCTCGGACGGCACGCCCCGCACCCCCGCCTCACCGGGCAGCGCGTGACCGGGCCGGGGTCCGCCCGCGGCCACCGGCAGCGACGGCAGGGACCTGTTCCGGGCCCGCCAGCGGTCGCGGCGCTCCAGGATCCGGCTCTCGGCGCGGGCGATCAGCGGCTCGCACCAGGGCAGGGCGAGCAGGATCAGCAGCCCGGCCGCCCAGCCGAGGAGGACGTCGCTCAGCCAGTGCGTACCGAGATAGACGGTGGTGAGTCCGACGCCCAGGGACACCGTCGCGGAGAGCGCGGACAGATGGCGCCGGGTGCGCGGAGTGGTGGCCATATAGGCGAGAATTCCCCAGGTCACCACCGCGTTGGCGGTATGTCCGGAAGGGAATATATCCCCGCCCGCGAACATCTCGGCGGAGCCGATCTGTGTCGCGTAGTGGGGGCCGAGCCGGCCCAGACCCAGTTTGACGGACCCGACCGTCACATTGAGCAGCAGCAGGGCGACGCCGAGCGCCAGTATCGGCCGCAGGGTGTGCATGCGCCAGGAACGCCAGCCGAGCCAGGCCGCGACCATCACGGCCGTGGGGCCGCGCTGGCCCAGGACGACGAAGTAGTCGAGCAGGGCGTGCAGCTCCGGCCACTGCTGATAGGGCCGGAACAGCATCACCTTCCAGTCGACGAGCACGAGCCAGGTGGACGCCCATACGGCGACCACGATGGCCACGTAGAACACGGCCGTCCCGCCGAAGAGGGCGAGACGGGTGCGGCTCATCCGCGGGATCTCTATCTTCGGCGGTTCCGGCTCCCGGTCCAGTCGGGCGAAGAGGTCGGTACGCACCCAATCGACGTTACAGGGAGTGAGTGCGCGAACCGGCCGATCCGGCCGCTTCGTGATGACCATGTGATGTGGAGTATGTCTCCTGACGCGGAATTTAAGACGGCCATTCGGGAAATCCCGGAGCAGCCGTGTCGTAATGACGGGAGAGCGCCTGCCGTTTAGTCGCGGTACGGCCCCGGCTTTGCCGGGCCGTACCGGATGGAAAACCCTTTCGGCGCCGGTCCGGGACGCCCCAATTGCCGCTCATCGCATGGCCGTATGAATTTTTTCTCATACGGGAACCAAGGGCCGGGGTGGCGCACGCCACACTCCGTCCCGCCGTGCGGTGAGAGCTGGACCACTCCCGGGGGCCCGGGACTCGCGTACGCTTGCGGCTCACTCGTACACCGATGCCGGAACGCCGCTGGGATCGTCCCCGTCCCTCCTGTCGGCCGGGTCCGCCGGGTGCGAGGGGAACCACTGGAGGTAACAGGCATGGCAGGGACGACCGGTGCCGTGGCGCGGCCGCGCGCCGCGGACGGCGGAGCCAACCGCTGGGTCGTCCTCCTCGTCCTCTGCGTCAGTCTGCTGCTGGTCGCCCTGGACGCCACCGTGCTCCATGTCGCCGTCCCCGCCGTCACCGAGGACCTGCGGCCCGGCGGGGTCGAACTGCTGTGGATCGTCGACGCCTACCCGCTGGTCTGCGCCGCCCTGTTGATCCTCTTCGGCACCCTCGGCGACCGGGTCGGCCGGCGCCGGGTCCTGCTGTACGGCTACGGGATCTTCGGCGCGGCCTCCGCGCTGGCCGCGTTCGCGGACTCCGCCGAAGTGCTGATCGCCGCCCGGGCCCTGCTCGGCGTCGGCGGCGCGATGATCATGCCCGCCACCCTTTCGATCCTCCGCTCCGTCTTTCCGGACCGCCGGGAGCGGGCCACCGCCATCGGCATCTGGACGGCGGTTGCCGCGGTGGGCGCCGCCACCGGACCGGTACTCGGCGGCTTCCTCGTCGAGCACTTCTGGTGGGGTTCGGTCTTCCTGATCAACATCCCGCTGATGGCGGTGATCCTCCCGCTGGGCGCCCGGCTGCTGCCGGAGTCCCGGGGCGGACTCGACGGGCCGTGGGACGTGTGGGGCGCGCTGATGGCCGCGGCCGGCGTGCTCGGTCTGGTCCTCGGCGTCAAGCGGCTCGGGGCGGGCGACGGGATCCTCGACATCGCCACCGCCGTACCGCTGCTGGCGGGTGTGGTCCTGCCGGTGCTCTTCGTCCGTCGGCAGCGCCGCAGGACCCATCCGCTGATCGACGTACGGATGTTCGCCGCCGCCGCGTTCTCCACCTCCGTCGGCTGCATCGTGCTGTGCATGCTGGCCCTGGTCGGGCTCCAGCTGATCGCCGTCCAGTACCTCCAACTCGTCCTCGGGCTGAGCCCGATGGAGACCGGGCTGCGGCTGCTGCCGCTGACCTTCGCCGCGATGGCCGCCGGCGCCACCGGCTCGTACACCCTGCGCCGGATCGGCCCCCGGCGGATGGCGGGCGGCGGATTCACGCTGACCGCGGGCTCGGTCCTGCTGCTCACGGCGATGGGCTCGTACGACCGGCCCCTGCTGCTGACCACCGGCTTCGTCCTGCTCGGTTTCGGACTCCAGACGACGCTGTTCGCGGCGTACGAATCGATGCTGAGCGAGGCACCGCAGGAGTACGCGGGCGGGGCGGCGGCGATCGGGGAGACCTCGTACCAGCTGGGTGCCGGAATGGGCATCGCCGTCCTGGGCAGTGTGATGAACGCCGCCTACGCCCCCGGTCTCACGGCGCTGCCCGGGGTGCCCCGGGACGCGAGCGCCGCCGCCGCGCACTCCCTCGGTGAGGCGTACCAGGTGGCGGAGGACCTCGGCGGGGCCGCCGGTGCCGTGCTGCGGATCGCGGCCCGGGACTCCTTCGTCCACGGCCTCCGGGTGACGCTGCTGGTCAGCGCGGCGCTGCTGATGGCCGGCGCGGTGGCGGCGCTCCGGCTGCCGAGGACCATGGGGACCGACGAGGCGGCGGGGCCCGGCTGTGTCCCGGGCGCCCGGGTGCCGGGCCACCGCACGACCCCGGCGCCCGTACCGCCCGCCCGGGGCCATGGGCACGAGGTGGCCCGGCCGTCGTAGGTCCCGCGCCGGTTCCGGCGGGTGGCGCGGTTCTCACTCCAACGGGGCGGCGCCTCGGCGACTACCGCTGCTAGTTTCCCGGTGGCGGCCGCCACCGGGCGGCCGTGCCGACGAGAGCCGGAGGTCCGCCGCCGTGACCGTGCCCGTGAAGCCCCCGCCCTTCGACCCGGACGACCCGCTCGGCCTCGACGATCTGCTCACGGACGAGGAGCGCGCCGTCCGGAGCGCGATGCGCGCCTGGGCCGCGGACCGGGTGCTGCCGCACATCGCCGAGTGGTACGAGTCGGGAGAGCTGCCGGACATCCGCGGGCTGGCCCGTGAGCTGGGGGCGCTCGGGGCCCTCGGAATGACCCTGACCGGGTACGGCTGCGCGGGCGCGACCGCCGTGCAGTACGGGCTCGCCTGTCTCGAACTGGAAGCCGCCGACTCCGGTATCCGCTCCCTCGTCTCCGTCCAGGGATCGCTCGCCATGTACGCGATCCACCGCTACGGCTCCGACGAGCAGCGGGAGCGCTGGCTGCCGGGGATGGCCGCGGGCGAGACCATCGGCTGCTTCGGGCTCACCGAGCCGGACCACGGCTCCGATCCGGCCGGGATGCGGACCCGGGCCCGGCGGGACGGCTCGGACTGGGTGCTCGACGGCCGCAAGGCGTGGATCACCAACGGCTCGGTCGCCGGGGTCGCCGTCGTGTGGGCCGGGACCGACGAAGGGGTGCGGGGCTTTCTCGTACCGGCCGGGACCCCCGGTTTCGACGCCCCCGAGATCCGCCACAAGTGGTCTCTGCGGGCCAGCGTCACCAGTGAGCTGGTCCTGGACTCGGTCCGGCTGCCCGCGGACGCCGTCCTGCCCGGGGTCACCGGTCTGCGCGGACCGCTGAGCTGCCTCAACCACGCCCGTTACGGCATCGTCTGGGGCGCGATGGGCGCGGCGCGGGCCAGCTTCACCGCGGCGCTCGCGTACGCCGGGACGCGCGAGCAGTTCGGCCGGCCCATCGGCGGCTTCCAGCTGACCCAGGCCAAACTCGCCGATATGGCGGTGGAACTGCACAAGGGGATCCTGCTCGCCCACCATCTGGGGCGCCGGATGGACGCCGGGACGCTCCGCCCCGAGCAGGTCAGCTTCGGGAAGCTCAACAATGTGCGCGAGGCCATCGCGATCTGCCGCACCGCCCGGACGATCCTGGGCGCGAACGGGATCTCGTTGGAGTACCCCGTGATGCGGCACGCGACCAATCTGGAGTCCGTACTCACCTACGAGGGCACCGTGGAGATGCACCAGCTGGTACTGGGCAAGGCGCTCACCGGTCAGGACGCCTTCCGCTGACCGGGCGGGAGGAGCGGGGGCGACGGGCGCGGCCGGTGGCCGGGCGCCCGTCGCTCAGCTCTGGTTGAAGAATCCGTCCCGGGACTGACCGGGACCCTCGCCGTTGACGATCTGGGTGTCGGCGGGGCTCAACAGGAAGACACGCGTGGCGACCCGGTCGATGGAGCCGCGCAGCCCGAACGTCAGCCCGGCCGCGAAGTCCACCACCCGTTTGGCGTCGGCGGGCTCCAGCGCCGTCAGATTGACGATCACCGGCACCCCCTCGCGGAACAGTTCGCCGATTCCCCTGGCGTCCCGGAAGCAGGTGGGGGAGACCGTCGCGATCCGGCGGGCGTCCTCCTGGGCGGGAGAAGCGGAGGGGGCCGCGGCCCGGACGTCGGTGACCCAGGGGTCGCCGTGTTCGGCGCCCTCTGCGTACTCGCCGTCGTAGCCGTCGGCGTAGTAGCGGTCGTCGCTGTCCTCGACGAGCCCAAGCCAGGCACTCGCCTTGCGCACAGATCCCATCGACGCCTCCTTTCTCCGTGGTCCGCCGTCCGGCGGTCTCTTGTCTTCCCTGTCCCTATGGTCGTCCATCATGCGGATCGCGTGCCACGTGGATAGCCGACGTGCAGGGTATTCGTGACGCTACTGGTGCAGAACTTGTGGCGGTTCGTCAGCTTCCTTCCCGAATAAAGCGGATTATCTGCCCAGACGATGAAAGTCGAGCCGGACGGGTGACGGCGGAGCTCCGCAACAGACGTACAGATGTGCGGTTACGATGCCGCGAACGTGCGGCGCGAGCCGCTGAACAGCTGTACGGGGGAGAGTGTCGTGTTCGGAATCGTGAGGCCCTGCGCCCATCGGCTGACCGAGGGTCTCAGAACCGACTGGATGGCGCACCTGTGCGGACTCTGCCTGGCGCTGCGCGCGGACCACGGCCAGTTCGCCCGGGTGGTGACCAACTACGACGGCCTGGTCGTCTCGGTCCTGACGGAGGCTCAGTCCGAACGGCTCCCCGAGTCCCGGCGCACCGCGGGGCCCTGCCCGCTGCGCGGGATGCGGACCGCGCCCGTCGCCCGCGGCGAGGGCGCGCGGCTCGCCGCCGCGGTCTCCCTGGTACTGGCGTCGGCGAAGGTACGCGACCATGTGGCCGACCGGGACGGCGTCCTGGCCCGCCGTCCGCTGGCCGCCGCGGCCCGCCGGGTGGCATCGGGCTGGGACCGCGCGGGCGCCCGTACCGGGGCCGACCTGGGCTTCGACACCGCGGTCCTGCTCGACGCGGTCGACCGGCAGTCCGGCATCGAGGCGCTGGCCGGGCCCGGTACATCCCTGCTGACGGTCACCGAACCCACCGAGACCGCCACGGCGGCGGCCTTCGCCCATACCGCCGTCCTCGCCCGGCGTCCCGGCAATGTCGCGCCCCTGGCCGAGGCGGGACGTCTCTTCGGGCGCCTCGCCCATCTGCTGGACGCCGTCGAGGACCAGGCGGCCGACGCGGCCACCGGCGCCTGGAACCCGCTCACCGGGACCGGCACCTCGCGCGCGGAGGCCCGCCGGCTCGCCGACGACGCGGTCCACGGCGTACGGCTCGCGCTGCGCGACGCCGAGTTCACCGACGACCGGCTCGTCCACGTCCTCCTCACCCATGAACTGCGCCGGGCCGTGGACCGGGCGTTCGGCCCCCACGAGGGCCGCGTCTCGGCGGCCGGGGCCGGCCAGGGCGGCGGGAATCCGTACGCCGGGGGCAACCCCTACGGCGCCGGAGGCACGGGCGCACCGGGCTCGGGCCCCGGCGGGGACGGCGGCGGCGGCTCGGGCTCCCGAGGGGGCGGCCCGTCCGACCCGGGCGACGCGCCCCGCCCCCGCGGCCTGCTCGCCGGCTGCGCCGCGGCCCTCTGGGTCGGCTGCACCTGCCAGCCGTGCTGCCGCAGCCGCTGGGAGGGCCCCTGGTCCCGCAAGCGCCGCCGGGGCGCGAAGGGGGAGGGCGGCGACTGCCTGGAGTGCTGCTGCCCCTGCGACGGCTGCTGACCCGCTCCGCGGTGGTTCGGGGGGCGGGCACCCGTCGCCCCGCGAGCGCCGGGCCCTCGACGCGAGAACCCGCCCGGCCGGGAGAGGTCGTTCGTCGGCCCCGCGCCGCCGGTGGCTTGTCGCGCAGTTCCCCGCGCCCCTGGATACCCGATGTCCCGTCCTGCGGTAGGTGGAGGTTTTTGGGGGCGCGGGGAACTGCGCGAACAGCCACAGATGGCGCGCGGTCGGCATACGGCCTGTTGTGGCCGGGCGCTCTCCTCCTGTGGAAGGGTGAGGCGTCATGGACGCAGAGCTGCAGCCCCCCGTGGACGACGCCGTCAGGCACTGGCGGGCTTGGCACGAGCGGCGGGTCGCGGTGGTCACGGGGCCGTACGGGCCGCTCGCTCTCACCGGGACGTACTGGCTCGACGACCATCCCGACGGCCGGATCCCCGGCCTGCCGGGGCGCTGGACCGGCGACGGGGACGCGGTCCTGCTCACGGCCGCGCCGGAGGACCGGCTCACCCTCGACGGCGCGCCGTTCACCGGCCGGACACGGCTGACCGCCGATCACGGGCCCGTCGACGACGCCCGGGTCGGGTACGGCGGGCGGCGCCTCGTGGTGCTGGCCAGGGAAGGGCTGTGGGCCGTACGCGACTTCGACCCCGACGCGCCCGCGCGCCGAGCCTTCGCGGGGATCGAGGCCACCCCCTACGACCCCCGCTGGGTGCTGCCGGGCCGCTTCCGTCCGTATCCCGAGCGGACCGGTGTACGTGTGGAGAACGCCGACGGCCGGGAGCGCGGGCTCGGGCTCGACGGCGAGATCGTCTTCGGACTCGACGGTACGGAACACACCCTGCGCGCCGCCGTCGAGGCCGACGGCTCCCTGTGGGCAGTGTTCGGCGACACCACGGGCGACCCCACCGGCGGGGGGACCAGCTACCCCTTCCGCTTTCTGCGCCCGCGCCCACCCGCGGCGGACGGCTCCGTGACCGTCGACCTCAACCGGGCACTGCTGCCGCCGTGCGCCTTCGCCGACCACTTCATCTGCCCCCTTCCGCCCCCGGGCAACACCCTTCCGGTGGCGATCGCGGCGGGGGAGCGGAGAGTCTGCGGACGCTGAGGCCGCGCCGAGGCCGCGTGCCGGGGGTCAAACCCGGCCCCCGGGGGCGCCCGAGGCGTTCCAACCCCTACTCTTCGCGCCGCGGCTCAACCGGCGGTACCGTGCGCCCGTCCTCCCTACGGACGCGGTGTCCACGGCACACCGTGTTCTGGGACGATGGCGGAGCGGGCGGGAACACGCGGGACACGGGGGGTCGCACGGCAGTGAAGCGGATCGGAATCACCGGCCACCGGATCATCCCCCCGGAGGGCCACGCCGACATCAGGGCGGCCATGCTGGCGGCGCTGCGAGGTCACGACGGGAGCCTGGAGGCGTTCTCCAGCCTGGCGATCGGCGCGGACCAGTTGTTCGCCGATCTCGCCCTGGAGTGCGGCGCGACCCTGACGGTGGTGGTCCCCAGCGATGACTACGAAGACGGCTTCAGCCCGGGTGAGCTGGTCAGTTACCGGGACTACCGGCGACGGGCCACCCGTGAGGTACGGCTCGGCTTCCGGCACTCCACCGACGAGGCGTACTACGCGGCCGGGGCCTATATCGCCGACAACTGCGACCGGCTGCTGGCCGTCTGGGACGGGGGCCCGTCCCGAGGCCTCGGGGGCACGGCCGACATCGTGCACTACGCCCGTGATCTGGGGAAGCCCGTCACCGTCATCTGGCGGGACGGCATGCGCCGCCCCTGACGCCCGCCGCCCCCGACCCCCGCCGGCCCTGCCGCCCGCCGGAGGTCAACTGCGTTGCCGCACCAGCCAGTCCGTGTGCTGCGGGGACACGATGCGCTCGGTCTCGTACACCGCCGACGGCCACTGCGCCTCCGTCACCGAGGTCTCCATCGCCGAGTGCATCGCCGCCAGATCCTCCTCGACGAGGGAGTGCGCGGCGATCAGCGGCCTGCGGCGGCGGATCTCGCTCCACGCCAGACATCCCGCGGCCGCCGCCGAGAGCGCCCCCAGCACATCGAGGGACTCGGCTACCGAGAAGGTGTGCAGCAGCGAAAGGGTGAGGGCGAACAGGGTGAGGATCCCGATCGTCGCCGACCACACCAGAGTCGCCCGGCGGGAGGTCTCCGCACTGCGGTGGTACCAGTTCCGCTGTTCGATGAGCCGGTCGCGGATGTAGGTCTCCTTGCGCGGCCCGAACGGCCGTTCCCGCAGCCGTCGCATCGGCGTGGTGATCAGCCCGCCCGCCAACACCTCGGGATTGCTCTTCCGGGGATCGGGCCAGCCGACTTTCGTCAGCTCCCGGAGCCCGTCCTCGAGACGCGTGACGAATAACGCGTCGGCGTCGGCGGCACTCTCGTCAAAAGGTGCTCCGTGCACGGAATAGCGCCAGCACATCGATTTGATGTACTCGGCGGCCGAGCGGTTCAGTTGCCAGTGCGACTTCGCCCGGCTGCGGGACGCGCGGGCTCCGACCACGAGCACCCCGGCGTACGCCAACACGCTCAGCGCGCCGCCCAGTTGGAACGTGCCTCCGAGCTTCCACACGGGCAGCGCCGCGGCCACCGCTCCCGCCACCAGCAGGAGGAGTTGACGCCGGGTATGGCTCACCGCCTCGCGCTGCCGGCGGATGGCCAGGGCGTCCGTGTGATGGAAGAGCGCAGGTAGATCGGTATTTCGGAAGACTGTGTCATGTGGACCGTGTGAGCCGTGCGGCGGGCCGGGATTGCCGGACATGCCTCCCCCTCTGCGGTAATGCCGTCACCCTGGGGTCACCCGTGAGATGGAATCGCTTCCTCCACACACTCCTGACAGAATATGAAGCAACTCTAACTGTTAGGGGTTCACGTGCTGAGTTGCTCAGGGTGAACTTGAGAGTAGAGTCGTGCCGCCGGGCACCGCAATGGTGCCTGGTTATCCGTGTTGTACAGCCAGATCGTGCGCGATCATGTACACAGAGCAAAAGGACGGCCCCCTCATGACGATCTCCGCATCCTTCGCCGCGGCGAAGCGCAACCGAGTCTCCCTGCCACAGTCCGGCACGGCGAAGAAGGCGGCCGGGGCCGCTCCCGTCGCCGAACGACCCGTGCGTGTCGCCACGTTCAACTCGTCGCTCTAGTCGCCTTGGTCTGCGTTTCGGCCACTTTGCCGCGACCGGACCACTAGACTGGTGGAATGACAGGACCACTGGTCCCATTCCGCGAGATCGTCCTCAAAGTACACAGTCGGTGCGATCTCGCCTGCGACCACTGCTATATCTACGAACACGCTGATCAGAGCTGGCGTACCCGCCCGAAGGCAATCTCTGACGAGGCGATTACCTGGACAGCTCTGCGACTGGCCGAGCATGCCAAAAATCATGCCCTGCCCTCCGTGTCAGTGATCCTGCACGGAGGGGAGCCACTGCTGGCGGGGCCCGCGCGACTGCGCCGCGTCTGCGAGGAACTCACCCGGGCGCTGGACGGCATCGCCGAACTCGACCTCCGTATCCACACCAACGGCTTACAACTGAGCCCCCGGTATCTCGATCTGTTCGCCGAGTTCGATCTGAGGGTGGGCATCTCCCTCGACGGCGACCGCGACGCCAACGACCGGCATCGCCGCTTCGCCGACGGCCGCACCAGCCACCCGCTCGTCCTGCGCGCCGTCGAACTGCTCCGCCAGGAGCGCTACCGCCACCTCTATCTCGGTCTGCTCTGCACCGTGGACGTGGCCAACGACCCCGTCGCCGTCTACGACGCCCTGGCCGAACTGGAACCGCCGCGTATCGACTTCCTCCTGCCGCACGCGACCTGGGACCAGCCCCCCGCGCGCCCGGACGGCTCACCCACGGCCTACGCCGACTGGCTGCTGACGGTCTTCGACCGCTGGGACTCCCGGGGCAGGACCGTCCCCGTCCGCCTCTTCGAGTCCGTCTTCTCCACCCTCTCCGGCGGCCCGAGCCTCACCGAGTCCCTCGGTCTCGCCCCCACCGACCTCGTCGTCGTGGAGACCGACGGAGCCCTCGAACAGGTCGACTCGCTCAAGAGCGCCTACGAGGGCGCGGCGGCTACTGGATTCGATGTTCTGCGGCACTCCTTCGACGAGGTCGCCTCCCATCCCGGGGTACGCGCCCGCCAGCTCGGCCTCGCCTCCGTCGGCGACACCTGCCGCGACTGCCCCGTCGTCCGCTCCTGCGGCGGTGGCCTCTACACCCACCGCTACCGCTCGCCCGACGGGTTCGACAACACCTCGGTCTACTGCGCCGACCTCGAAGCCCTCGTCCGCGGTATCGAGCACCGGATCGGCGGGGAACTGGTCCCCCTCGCCGTCACCGAGCCCGGCGCGCTCCTCGCCGACGACCAGGACGTCACCCGGATGCTCAGCGGCACCCTCACCGGCGAACTCCCCGACCGGCTCGGGGACGACGCCGTCGCCGTCTGGGAGGACGCCTGGGAGCTGCTGCTCGCGCTCGACGAGAGCGGGGACGTCCTCGACCGGCTGTGGGGGCATCCGTACACCAGGGTCTGGCTGGCGGACACGCTCGCCGCGGTGCGCGAGGAACGCCCGGACGCCCCGGCGCTGCTCCACCGGCTCCCGGCCCGGCTCGCCGCCGCCCTGGTCCGGGACGGCTCGGGGCCCGAGGTCCGGGTGCCCTGCGACGACGGGACGCTCCGGCTGCCCGCCGTGGGCGATCTGACGCTCGGCGCCACCGGTGCCGTATCCGTCCTGCCGGACGGTGACGGCTTCCTCGTCACGGCGCGGGACCGGCCGGCCCTGCGGATCCCCCTGGACCCGGCGGAAGCCGCCCGGGTGCCCGGCTGGCGGGCCGTCCGGACCATCGGCGGCCGGGACGGGGTGCCCGCCCTGCGGCTGGACGACCTCGACCCCTACCGCGACTGCTACGACACCCCCGCCGCCGACCGGCTCGGGGACGACGCCGTCGCCGTCTGGGACCGGCTGCTCGCCGACGCCTGGCCGTTGCTGCTCCGGGCCGCGCCCCGGCAGGCCGCCGAAGCCGCGGGCTGTCTCGGCACCCTCACCCCGCTGGCCGGGCCGCCGGCCGGCCGGGTGCCGGGACCGCGGACCACCGCCGCCGCGGCGGAGCCCGGCTACGGCGGTCTCGGACTGCCGCGGCCGTCGTCGCCCGAAGAGCTCGCCGCCGGACTTCTGCGCGGACTGCGGCACGGCAAACTGCGCGCCCTGACCCGGGTGGGCAACGTGCACGCCCAGGACGGGCAGTGGCGGCACCCGTCGCCCTGGCATCCGGAACCGGTGCCGTTCTCCGTCCTGCTCGCGGAGGCGTACGTCAGGGTCGGGCTCGCCCCCCTCGAACCGGAGGGCGCGCAGGGGGCCGATGAGGCGCTCGACGTACTCGACCGGGCGCCCGAGCCCACCGCCGCCGGGCACCGGCTGCTGGCCGGGCTCCGTGCCGAACTCGACGCGTACCGGCGGGACGGGACGGACCGGAACCGGGAGGAGCGACGGGATCCGGCCACCGGGGAGGAGCGCCGTGGCTGACTCCGCGCTCACGGCCGAACTGGCCGCCCTGGGCGTCGGCCCCGGGCCACCGCTGCTGGTCCACGCGGCCCTCGGCGGTACCGGCCTCGACGCCGACGCGCTGCGGGACGCCCTGCTGACCGTCCTGGGCCCCGGCGGGACGCTGGCCGTCCCCGCCTTCACCCCCGCCAACTCCACGACGTCGCAGGCGCACCTCGACCGGATCCGGGGGATGACACCCGACCAGGTGCGGGCCTTCCGGGCGGCGATGCCCGCCTTCGACCCGGCGAGCACCCCCAGCCAGGGCATGGGCCGGCTGGCCGAATCCGTACGCACCGCCGAAGGGGCCGTGCGCAGCGACCATCCGCAGACGTCGTTCGCCGCCGTCGGCGCCCGGGCGGCCGAACTGCTCGCCGATCATCCGCTCACCTCGCACCTGGGCTGGGAATCCCCGCTCGGAGCCCTCTGCCGTGCCGAGGCCCGGGTATTGATGATCAATGTCGATTTCTCGGTGTGTACGGCGTTCCATCTCGCCGAGTACCACCCCGATGCACCCCGCAGGAGCTACTCCTGTGTGGTTCGGAGCCCCGATGGGGGTAAGAAATGGACAACGTACGAAGATGTCGTCCTCGACGACAGCGAATTTGACACGATCGGTGCTGATTTCCCCGACCGACTGGTACGACTGGGGCAGTTGGTGGGGCGTCGGGCCCGATTGTTCCCGATCAAGGCGGCGATCCGCCATGCGGGTCGCTGGATGTCTGAAAAGCGGCGTTGATTGACTGAACCGCGGGGGGATGGAGTGTCCCGGGCTCCGGAATGATGAATTCGCTCGCACCTTGCCTCGCGATCGGCGTGGCCGGGCTCGGCGGATCCGTCGGGATATCGGGTTGTCGGGCGTGAGGGCGGGCGTTCACACAGGACGGGGGTCGTGTGTCGGAAACAGCGCAACGTGCGGTGGACCATCGGCCGTACTTCTTCTTGAGTTACGCGCATACGCCGCGGTACGGGGCGGGGGGTCCCGACCCGGACATGTGGGTGGAGCGGCTCTTCCGTGATCTCTGCGGTCATGTGATGGCCATGACCGATCTGCCCGCCGGAGCTCCGGCGGGCTTCATGGACCGGGAGATCCGTTCGGGCGAGGGATGGTCGGAGCGGCTGGGCGAGGTGCTGGCCAACTGCCGAGTGTTCGTCCCCTTGTTCTCACCCCGCTATTTCGCCAGTGAGATGTGCGGAAAGGAGTGGTACGCATTCGCCCAGCGGGCGATCTACCACCAGGCGAAGAGCAACCGCCCGGCGGAGGCCATCGTCCCCGCGCTCTGGGTGCCGATGCCGCCCGATCAACTACCCGGCCCGGCCGAGCGGCTCCAGTTCAACCATCAGGCCTTCGGCGACCGCTATGTCACCGACGGTCTCTACGGTCTGATCAAACTCCGGATATTCGCCGAGGAGTACGAGGCGGCGGTCTACGAACTCGCCAAGCGCATCGTCGCCGTCGCCGACACCACCCGGGTCACCCCCGGCAGTCCCGTCGACTACCGTCACGCTCCCAGCGCCTTCGGCAAGTCCGCGGGACCTCGGCCGATGCATCTGACCATCGCCGCGCCCACCCACCACGATCTGCCCGACGGCCGTGCCCCCGACTACTACGGAAAACAGTCCCAGGAATGGAACCCGTACCACCCGGACTCCGCACGGCCGCTGGCCTATGTCGCCAGGGACCTGGTCAGCTCGCTCGACTACCAGCCGACGATCTCCTCCTTCGACCACGAGACCCTTCCCGACCCCGGGCTGCCGCCCACCCGGCCGGAGATCCTCGTCGTCGACCGGTGGGCCCTCGTCGACGACCGGCGCTGCGCCCGGCTGGCCGCCTTCGACGCCCATCCCCGCCCCTGGGCCACGGTCGTCGTCCCGTGGAACCGCGACGACCCCCAGAGCAGACACTCGGAGGCGGAACTCGCCGAACGGCTGGAGCGGACCATGCCCCATCAGATGAACCACGGCCGCCCGGCCTGCCGGGCCGCCGCCCGCGGGGTGTTCAGCATCGAGGCCTTCGGCCAGATCCTGCCCCAGGTCGTGGAGGCGTCGGCGCAGGAGTATCTGCGACACGCCGAGGTCTACCCGCCCGCACCACCCCCGGGCGCCGGCTCCCGGGGCGAACGGCCCAGACTCCGCGGCCCGATGGCCGACTACGGCACCACTCAGTACGTCCCGGACACATTGCGTGGAACTGCCCCCGATGCGGAGGACACGGATGACAGCCAGTCGTGACGGACGCATCGTCACCTTTTACTCCTACAAGGGCGGAACGGGCAGGACGATGGCCCTGGCCAACACCGCCTGGATCCTGGCCGCCAACGGCAAGCGGGTCCTGGCCGTCGACTGGGATCTGGAGGCGCCCGGCCTCCACCGCTTCTTCCATCCCTTTCTCGACCCCTCGACCCTGGGCGCCACCACCGGTGTCATCGATCTGATCACCGAGTACGCCTGGGCCGCGATCACCCCCGACACCGCCCGCCGCGACGACTGGCACATCGACTACGCGCGCATCCAGCCGCACGCGGTCTCCCTCACCCCCGAGATCCTCGGCTGGGAGTTCCCCGACGGCGGGACGCTCGACTTCGTGTCCGCGGGCAAGCAGAACCGGGAGTACTCGGCCACCGTCTCCACCTTCGACTGGGACAACTTCTACGACCGGCTCGGCGGCGGCCTCTTCTTCGACGCGCTCCGCGACGACATGAAGGCCAACTACGACTACGTCCTCATCGACAGCCGGACCGGACTCTCCGACATCGCCGACATCTGCACCGTCCATCTGCCCGACATCCTGGTGGACTGCTTCACCCTCAGCGACCAGTCCATCGACGGCGCGGCCTCGGTCGCCCGCCAGATCGACGAGCGCTACGGCGGCCGGAACATCAAGATCTACCCCGTTCCGATGCGGATCGACGAGGGCGAGAAGGAGAAGGCGGACGCCGGACGCGCGCTGGCCCGGGTCAAGTTCGACCGGCTGCCGAGCGGTCTCGCCGGGGACGAGCTGACCACCTACTGGGGCGCGGTGGAGATTCCGTACCGCCCCTACTACGCCTACGAGGAGACCCTCGCCACCTTCGGCGACGAGGCCGGTCTGACCAACTCCCTGCTCTCCGCCTTCGAGCGGCTCACCTCGGTGATCACCGAGCAGGACGTCACATCCATGCCGAACGTCGGCGAGGAGACCCGGCTGCGGATCAAGGACGCTTTCACCCGCCGCCGTCCCGCCCTGCCCGCCGACCTCTTCCTCAGCTATGTGGCGGAGAACCGGATGTGGGCCGACTGGATCGAGGCGCAGCTGGCCCGGGCCGGATTCCGGGTCGTGCCCCGGGACGTGTCGGTGGAGCGGGACCCGGGGGAGAGCCCGATCACACCCGAGACCGCCGCGCGGACCGTGGTGCTGCTGTCGGCCGCGTATCTGAAATCCGCCCGCGCGGTGGAGGTCTGGTCCCGGGCGGCGGCCGACGACCCCGGCGGCGGACGCCAGCATCTGCTGCCGATCCGGGTCGGTGACGTCCGGCTCACGGCCCCCTATATCGACCGCAACCCCGTCGACCTGTTCCGTCTTGAGGAGGTACAGGCGATCGGCGCGCTGCTGCGGGCGCTCGACCGGCCGGTGCAGCTGCCCGACAGCTCGGCGCCGGGACCCCGCTTCCCGGGGACGGTGCCCAAGATCTGGAACGCGCCGCCGCGCAACCCCGGATTCACCGGCCGGGCCGTCGTGCTGGAGCGGATGCGCGACCAGCTCGGCGGCGGGATGTCGGTCGCCGCCGTCCTGCCGCAGCCGCAGACGATCTACGGTCTCGGCGGTGTCGGCAAGACCCAGGTCGCGATCGAGTACGTGCACCGCTTCATGGCCGACTACGACCTGGTCTGGTGGATCTCCGCCGAGCAGATCGACGATGTGGTCGCCAGCCTCGCCGAACTCGCCGTACGGCTGGGGGCACAGGCGGGCGAGGACATGTCCGCCGCCTCCCGCGAGGCGATCGACCTGCTGCGCCGCGGAGTGCCGTCGACCCGCTGGCTGCTGGTGTTCGACAACGCGGACGACCCCGAACTGCTCAAGCGGTTCTTTCCACCGCAGGGCCCCGGGCACATCCTCGTCACCTCCCGCAACCAGACCTGGTCGCAGTACGGCGACGCGCTCCCCATCGACGTCTTCACCCGTGAGGAGTCCATCGAGCACCTCCAGCGCCGGGCCCGGGGGCTGAGCAACCACGACGCCGACCAGGTCGCGATGGCCGTCGGTGATCTGCCGCTCGCCGTCGAACAGGCCGCGGCGTGGATCGCGGAGACCGCGACGCCCGTCGCGGAGTATCTGGACCAGCTCAAGGAGCAGACCACCAGTGTGCTGGCGCTCAACCAGCCGCCGGGCTATCCGGAGCCGGTCGCCGCGACCTGGAACGTCTCCATCGAGCGGCTCAAGGAGCGGTCACCGGCCGCGGTCCGGCTGCTCCAGCTCTGCGCCTTCTTCGCGCCCGAGCCGATCTCCGCGAACCTGCTGTACAGCAAGGAGATGATCGACGCGCTGAAGCCGTACGACGCGTCCCTCCAGGAGAAGCTGGTGCTGGGCCGGGTGATCCGGGAGATCGGCCGGTTCGCCCTGGCCAAGGTCGACCAGGTCAACAGCAGCATCCAGGTCCACCGGCTGGTGCAGGCCGTGATCCGGGCCCAGCTCAGCGACGAGGAGCAGCAGAAGGCGCGGCACGCGGTCCACCAGGTGCTGGCCGGGTCCAGGCCCGATGACGACGAGCCGATCGACAACCCCTCCACCTGGCCGCAGTTCGCCACCATCTGGCCGCATCTGGCCACCTCGGAGGCGCGCAACTGCCGGGAGCCTGAGACCCGCAGGCTGCTGATCGACCGGGTGCGCTATCTGTGGAAGCGGGGCGACTGGGTCTCCGCCGCGGCCACCGCGAACGAGGTCCGCGAGGTCTGGCGCGAGATGCTGGGCAACAACGACTACCAGTATCTGTATCTGCGCTTCCACCTCTCCAACATCATGCGGTCCCAGGGCCGTTATGTGGAGGCCAAGGAGCTGGACGAGGTCACCCTGGAACGTCAGCGGGAGGTGCTGGGCCCGACGCATCCGCATACGTACATGACCACCAGCGGACTGGCGATGGACCTCGGCACGCTCGGTCAGTACGGGAAGGCGATGGAGCTGGCGACCGAGGCCCACGAGGGCTTCAGCCAGATCTTTCACGAGTCCCATCCGCGGACCCTGGCGGCGGCGAACAACCTGGCGCTGAACCTGCGGATGGTCGGCCAGTACGCCCGCGCCCGCGAGCTGGACCAGGACGTCTTCGACCGTCGTACGGAGGTGCTGGGCCCGCTGCATCCGTACACCCTCTCCTCCGCCACGTCGCTCGCCCGTGATCTGCGCGAGGTCGGCCGGTACGAGGACTCGGTGGTGCTGCTCGCGCGGACCTACGACCTGCTGAAGCAGCAGCTCGGGCGGACCTTCCCGGGGACGCTCGCGGCGGCCAAGAGCCTCGCGGTCTCCCTGCGCAGGGCCGGCCAGCTGGAGGACGCCCGGCGGCTGACCACGGCCACCCGCAACCGCTACCGGGCGCAGTACACCTCGGCCAACCCGGACTCGCTCGCCTGCGACCTCAATCTGGCGGCGGACCTGTTCGCGGCGGGCGAGCCGGTCGCGGCCCGGGACCTGGCGCAGGAGGTGGTCGACCAGTACACGGTGGTGCCGGGCGAGAAGCATCCGTACACCCTCGCCGCCATGAACAACCTGGGCATCTTCCACTGGGGCTGCGGCGATCCGGAGACCGCGGAGCAACTGCTGGTGCAGGTGGTGCGGCGGATGAGCGCCGTACTCGGCGACAGCCATCCGCACTCCCTCTTCAGCACCATCAACCTGGCCAACGCGCTGGCGGACCTGGGCAATCTGGAGGAGACGCTCCAGATCGAGCAGCGGACGGTCAGCAGGCTGCGCGAGGTCCTCGGGCCGCACCATCCCGAGGTGCTGGCGGTCGCCTCCAATCTGGCGGTGACCCTCGGCATGCTGGGCCGCAAGGACGAGGCGACGGCGCTGCGGAACGAGACCGTCGAGGAGCTGACCCGGCAGCTGGGCGAGGAGCACGCGCTGACCCGGATCGCCCGGGACGAGCGCCGGGTGCACCGTGATCTGGAGCCGCTGGCGGTGTGACCCCGCCGCGGGAAGGCGGTCGGGCCGGGACACGAGCACGCGTCCCGGCCCGACCGCCGTCCGCACGCGCTACAGCTCCTCGATGAGCCAGTTCAGCACCCGCGGCAGCGCGTGGAGGGCGTCGAAGTGCGCGGCGGTCGGCTCCAGGACGGCGGTCGCCCCGGGGATGCGTTCGGCCAGCCAGCGGGAGTGCCCGACCGGTGAGAACACATCCTTCTCGCCGTGCCAGAGCATCACGGGACCGTCGATGTCGGCCGGGTCGAAGCCCCAGGGGCCGCAGAAGGCCATGGCGTCGTCGATCCAGCCCCAGGCCGAGGTCCGCAGCGCCTCCTGGTAGTTGCGGAGCAGCATGGTGCGTACCCCGGCGTCCGCGACGACGGCCCGGTCCGAGGCCGGCAGTTCGTGCCGCAGATCGTTGAGGAGCTTGATCGGATCCTTGCGGATCTCGTCGGAGCGCAGGGTGAACAGCTCGGTGAAGGCCGTCGGGTCGTCCAGGGCCGAGGTGTAGGCGTCCACATTGGAGGCGGCCATCCCCTCGAACCAGTCGAGACCGACGGCGTCCCGGGGTGCCAGCGTCACCAGGGCCGCGGTCCGGTCGACCCGGTCCGGCATCAGGGCCGCGCAGGCCAGGGCGTGCGGCGCGCCGCCGGACCGGCCGACGACGGAGAACCGCTCCAGCTCCAGCTCGTCGGCGATGGCCCGGACGTCCTGGACCACGTCGGCGACGCTGCGGCCCGCGAGCCGGTCGGAGCCGCCGTACCCGGGCCGGTCGTAGGCGATGAGCTGCATGCCGCGCTGGTAGAGCACCATGCCGCGCGGAGCCGGGCCGAGTCTGCTGCCGGGGGTGCCGTGGAGCAGGAAGACCGGCTTGCCCTGTGGATCCCCCAGCCGTTCCGTGATCAGATGCCGCCCGTCGTCCGTGCGCACCCGACGTCGCACTCGCGTCCCCCTTCGCCCCGATCGCCCTGATGCGGGCCGACAGCCGGATCCGCGCGTCCCCGGCCCCTTGATGATTACCCATCGGAGGGCCGGGGATCTGCTGGTTTCGCCATCCGTTGGCGGCGGATTCGAGAGTGGGCGGCCGGAACGTCCCCCCGGGCGTGCGCCGGTGCTATGCCGAGGTGGCTTTCCCGGGGTCCTGAGCCGCCGGAGCCGCCGCCCCCGTACGCTCCCCCGCCCGGCGTCGCAGGACGGCGCAGACCATGGTGACCAGCGCCCCGCCGACGGCCCAGGCGGAGATCGTCAGCATCGGGCCGAGGACGCCGTTGCCGCGGAAGTAGGCGATGGACCGGGCCGCGTAGGTCCCGGCGCCGGGTGGCAGGGCCGGGCCGATCGCCTGCCAGAACGGTGGCAGCAGGGGGTACGGATAGGCGCCGCCCGCACTGGGGTTGCCGAGGACGACGACGATCAGGATGGCCAGGCCGATGCCGATGATCCCGGCGAGTCCCTGGAGGGCGAGGGTGAGCGCGCCGACGGCGAAGACCAGCAGGGTGCCCAGGCCCCACAGGGCGGGCACGCTGCCCGGCAGCGCGTCGAGGACCGGCCCGGCGATCACCGTACCGAGCAGCCCCGCGACGACGGAGTACAGCAGCAGGACGCCCAGCCGGATCAGCCCCCTGGCGGGGTTGGCCGGCCGGGCCCCGGCGCTGATGGCGAGCACGGCGGCGCAGAGGTAGCCGCCGACGCACCAGCCGACGACGAGATAGAAGGAGGTCAGGCCGCGGGCGTCGCCGGGGGAGTCGGGGACGGCGTCCACCACGTCGACGGTACGGCCCCGGGCCTTCTCGGCCCGGGTGACGACGGCGGTCAGGCTGTCGGCGAGTGACGCGCCGGACGCGCTGGCCACCAGCAGCCGGTCGGGCCCGGCGGGGGAGAGGATCAGCGCGCCGTCGACGTCCCGGTTCCCGATCTGCCGGCGGGCTGTCGCCTCGTCGGCCACGGCCCGGGGGTCGAGCGGGTCGCCCGGCAGGGCCGCGAGATCCCGTACGGCGCGTTCGGCGGCGGTCGGCGTGGGCGCGGCCACCGCGAGCGGGATATCCGTCGGCTTCGGGTGGTGGAAGGCGCCGATGTAGGAGGTGATGAAGCCCAGCTGGAGCGCCAGCACCCCGATGACCAGCAGGGCGGCCCGGAGGGTGACCGCGTCCCTGACCTCGTCGAGGAAGCCCGGACGCGGGGGCGTCCGGCCCGGGGGGTGGGGGGTGGGCCGGCCGCCGTCCGTTGTCCGCGTCATGGCCCCACGGTCGGTGCGCGGCGCCGGTCCCGCAGGCGGGACGGGGCCGAATGGCGTACGGGGGCGGGTGACCGGCCCCGGCGGGCCTGTCTGACACGCTCTCAGTTTTTACCGTCGCGTAACTTCCCCCGGCGGATTACCCGTGCGTAACTTGTCGTGAGCACCCTGGGCCGAGGGTCTTTCTTTCGGACCCGGCCCGGACCGCCGAGCCGCAACAACCGGTGCTCCGGCCGTCCGGCACTCCCTCCCGGGCGGCCGCCCCCCCCCACCTTCGAGCCGCGAGGAGTCCCCTCGATGCCGCTGCCTGCCCGGACCCGTCTCGTCCGTACCCTCGCCGCCCTCGTGCTGGCCGCCGTCGCGGGGCTCGCGCCCGCTGCCGGGGCCGCCGCCGAGCCCGTCGCGCCCGCAGCCGCGAGCCGCGGCTGGAACGACTGGTCGTGCAAGCCGTCCGCCGCCCACCCCAGGCCCGTGGTGCTGGTCCACGGCACCTTCGGGAACTCCGTCGACAACTGGCTCGGCCTCGCGCCGTACCTCGTCGCCCGCGGCTACTGCGTCTACTCCCTCGACTACGGGCAGCTCCCCGGGGTGCCGTTCGTCCACGGCCTCGGACCCGTCGCCCGCTCCGCCGAACAGCTCGACGCCTTCGTGGACCGGGTGCGGGCCGCCACCGGCGCCGCGAAGGCGGATCTCGTCGGCCACTCGCAGGGCGGCATGATGCCCCGCCACTATCTGAAGTTCCTCGGCGGCGCGGCCGAGGTCAACGCCCTGATCGGTCTCGCGCCGAACAACCACGGCACCGATCTGCTCGGTCTCACCCGGCTGCTGCCGTACTTCCCCGGGGTGGAGGACCTGCTGACCGAGGCGACCCCGGCCCTCGCCGACCAGATCGCCGGATCGCCCTTCCTGACCCGGCTGAACGCGGGCGGCGACACCGTGCCGGGTGTCCGGTACACGGTGATCGCCACCCGGTACGACCAGGTGGTGACCCCGTACCGCAGTCAGTTCCTGACCGGGCCGAACGTCCGCAACGTCGTGGTGCAGGACCTCTGCCCGCTGGATCTCTCCGAGCACGTGGCGGTCGGGACCGTGGACCGGATCGCCTTCCACGAGGTGGCCAACGCGCTCGACCCCGACCGGGCCCGGAAAACGAACTGCGCGTCCGTCATCGGCTGACGGACGCGCAGTCGGGGTGCCGCCGGGGCGGCGTTACTTCGAGGTCACGGCCTCAGGTCCGGCGGTCAGCGACCGCCGGCCGTCGCCTTGCGGCGCGCCGACATGAAGACGACACCCGTACCGATGGCGAGCACCAGACCGCCACCCGCGGCGATGTACGACGTGCTGCTGTCGCCGCCGGTCTCGGCGAGGGCCTTGGACTCGCCCTGCGGGGCGTGTCCACCGTGCGAGTCGGAGCCCTTGGCGGGCTTCTGCCCCGTGTAGGCGGCGTTCGCCTTGGTCTCCGCGTGCGAGTCGCCGCCGTGGCCGCCGTGGTCGACGGAGGACTTGGCGGCGGTCGCCTTCAGCTGCGCGTCGGTCGGCGCGGCGGCCCGCGGGGCCCCGGCCGTACCGCCGCCGAACACCACGTCCGAGCAGGTGTAGAACGCCTCGGGCGAGTCGGAGCGCTGCAGGACCGAGAAGATCAGGTGCTTGCCCTGCCGCTGCGGGACGTTGCCCGAGAACACGAACGAACCGTTCACCAGCTTGGGGTTGGTGACGGAGACGAACGGCTGCGCCTCCAGGTCCGACCACTTCAGCGGCTTCGTGGGGTCGTAGCCGTCCTTGGTGATGTACAGATCCATCGTGCCGACGTGGGGGGCGGTCGCCCGCCACGAGAACGTCTTCGCGCCCGAGGAAATGGGGGAGGACGGCCAGTCGGTGCGCGGGGCGTCGAGGCCCTTGTACTTGTCCCGGCCGACACTGCAGAGCTTGCCGTCCGGGATCTGCGAGCGATGGGCCCCGGCCACCGCGGGCAGGTTGACCTCGTTCCAGTCGTACAGCGGCTGGGTGCCACCCGCGGCGACGAGCGCCTTACAGGCGGCGGAGTCGGGGCTCTCCGGTCCTTCCGCGTGACACGCGGCGATACGGCTGACCGGGTCCGTCATGGAACCGTGGGCAACGGCGGGGGTGGCCGTGAGCCCGGCCAGCGCCAGCGGCGCGAGGCCCAGGGCGGCGGCCATGGTGACCTTGCGGCGAGCGGTCATCTGACGTTCTCCTCAACATTGGGGGGAGCCGGAGCGGTCCGAAGGGGTGCGCAGCCCGTCGTTCACCTCTTGCGCATTGGTCCGGACCAATCTCCGGCACCAGAAAGTTAGCGCCTCGGAGCCCCGAAGTCCCCTGCCGGGAGGGGAACATGGTGATCCTTATCCTTGTTTTAAGGAGGCGCTAAGAGCGGGCTGAGGATCCGGCCGCACGGTTTCCCCGGCTCTTCCCGGCCCGGTCCGGCGTGCCGGATCCATGCCGTCCAGAAAAGCGGAGGATGAACGTCCATGGCAGCAGGTTCTCCTGCCCTCAGCAGGGAAGAGCGCGAGCGGTTCCTTCTCGAACCGCATATCGGAGCCCTCTCGGTGGACTCCGGGGAAGAAGGGCGGGCGCCGCTGACGGTGCCCATCTGGTACCAGTACGAACCCGGCGGCGAGCTATGGGTGACGACCGCGGCCGACTCGCGGAAGGCGAAGCTGCTCACCGCCGCGGGCCGCTTCTCCCTCATGGTGGACCGGGTGGAGCCGACCGTGCGGTACGTCTCCGTCGAGGGGCCGATCGTCGGCGCCGAACCGTGTACCAGGGCACGGTTGAGGGAGATGGCGGCCCGCTATCTGCCGGCCGACCAGGTGGACGCCTATCTCGACTACTCCCAGGCGGAGTTCGGCGACTCGGTGGTCTTCCGGATGCGCCCCCAGCGCTGGCTCAGCGCCGAGCTGGGGGCGTCGCCCGTGCCGGCCGAATCGTAGGCCCCCGCCTGTGAAAGCCCGGTGACCCCCGGCACCATCGGCGCCACGGGTCACATCGGCCCCCTGGGGCGGACCGGGCCGACGGGGGGAAGGGGGTACGGGCACGGGGTGCCGTCGCGGTACGGGGATACGTGCCCGGTGCCTCAGGCCCGCCCGGCGAGCCGGTAGCGCCGCTCGGGCCGGCCCGTACCCCCGTACCGCAGGGTCACCTGCACCCGCCCCGTCTCCACGAAGTACTCCAGATAGCGGCGGGCGCTGACCCGCGACAGGGAGCCCGCCTCCGCGCACTCCGACGCCGAGAGGTCCCCCGGGTGCTCCCGCAGGATCCGCTCCACCAGCTCGGCGGTATGCGGCGCCAGCCCTTTCGGCAGGCCCCGGGCCCCGGGCGGCCGGGTCCCGAAGAGCTGGTCGACGTCCTCCTGCCGGGCCTGGCCGAGCCGGTCGAAACGGGAGCGCAGCGAGGCCACGTGGCGCAGCTGCTCCTGGAGCGCCGACTGGCTGAAGGGCTTGATCAGATAGTGCAGGGCGCCAGCCCTCAGCGCCGCCCGTACCAGCTCCGCGTCCCGGGCCGCCGTAATGAAGAGCGCGTCCACGGTGGCCCTGGTGGGATCCCGTTCCTCCGCCGCCCGTAGCTCACGGAGTACCCCCAAACCGTCCATATCGGGCAAATAGATATCGAGCAGCACCACGTCGGGTCGCAGCCGCTCGGCCGCGCGCAACGCCTCGGCGCCGTTGTGGGCCACGCCGGCGACCCGGAAGCCGTCGGTCGCCGACACATAGCGGCTGTGGAGCTTGGCGACCATGAAGTCGTCGTCCACCACCAGCACATTCATCACGGGCTCACGCTAAGCCGGGACCACAATGACCACAACGTCCGTTGATTCCGGAAGAGAGACACTTTCTTAACGCGACGGCAACATGTGGGCCACCTCACATCAACCCTACCGAGAGGCGGCTCACGTGCGATTGCGCACTCCCCTCGCCCTGCTCGGGGCGGCGTTGCTGGTGCTCGTGGGGCCGCCCCTGCTCAGCACGGGCGACACCTCCGAGACCGGCACGAAGATCCCCGGGCTGCGGTTCATGGTCCCCAACACCCCGGGCGGGGGCTACGACATCACCGCGCGCACCGCGGCGAAGAACGCCGAGGACGCCGATCTGTCCCACGACATCGAAGTCTTCAACCTGCCCGGCGCCGGTGGCACGGTCGGCCTCGCCCGACTGGTCTCCGAGCGGGGCAACGGCAAGCTCGCGATGTCCATGGGACTCGGTGTCGTCGGCGCGGTCCACGCCAACAAGGCCCCGAAGACCCTCGCCGACACCACACCGATCGCCCGGCTCACCGAAGAGCAGGACATCGTCGTCGTCTCCAAGGACTCGCCCTACAAGACGATCCAGGACCTTCTGAAGGCGTGGAAGGAGAACCCGCGCAAGCTGTCGGTCGGCGGCGGCTCGTCCCCCGGCGGGCCCGACCACCTCGCCCCCATGCTGATGGCCCAGGCGGCGGGCATCGCCCCGAAGTCGGTCAACTACATCCCCTTCGACGGCGGCGGCGAGCTGCTTGCCTCCATCCTGGGCAACAAGGTCGCCTTCGGCGTCTCCGGCGTCGGCGAGTACCTCGACCAGATCAAATCCGGTGAGCTGCGGCTGCTGGCCGTGACCGGCCCCAAGCGGGTGCCCGGCCTCGACGCCCCCACCCTGCGCGAGGCGGGACTCGACACGGAGTTCACCAACTGGCGCGGCATCGTGGCGCCCCCCGGTCTGACCGAGAAGGAGCGCGAGAAGCTCGTCAACCTGGTCAAGGAGCTCCACGCGTCGCCCGAGTGGAAGGAATCGCTCAAGAAGCACGGCTGGGACGACGCCTTCCTCCCCGGTGAGGAGTTCGGTGACTTCCTCGACGAGCAGAACAAGCGCGTGGAAACGGTGCTGAAGGAGCTGGGACTGTGACTTCTCCGGAGACTCCCGCCCCCCGGTCGTCGAAGGCCGCCCCGGCCCACGCGGCCCCCGAAGGCCGCCGCCAGTGGCTGCGCGACCACTCCGAGCTGGGCGTCAGCGTGCTGCTGTTCGCCATCGGGGTACTCGTCCTCACCGACGCCCTCACCATGGACGTCGCGATATCCGAGCGGGGCCCGGTCGGCCCCAAGACCGTGCCGATCGTGGTCGGCATCGGACTGCTGGTGGTCGCCGCCCTGCTCGCCGTCGACGTCCTGCGCGGCGGCCGGGGCGAGGCCGAGGGCGGCGAGGACATCGATCTGAGCGAGCCCAGCGACTGGCAGACCGTTCTGCTGCTCGCCGGGGTCTTCCTCGGCTTCGCCGTCCTGATCGGCCCGATCGGCTTCCCCATCGCCGGAGCCCTGCTCTTCTGGGGCGCCGCGTTCGCCCTGGGCAGCCGCCACTTCGATCGCGATCCGCTGATCGCCGCGGGACTCTCGCTCGGCACGTACTTCCTCTTCAACAACCTGCTCGGCGTCCCGCTGCCGGGCGGCCCGCTCATGGGGGTGCTGTAGCTCGATGGATTCGCTCAACTCTCTGATCGACGGCTTCGGCACCGCGCTGACGCCGATGAACCTCCTCTGGGCGGCCATCGGCGTACTGCTCGGCACCGCGATCGGTGTCCTGCCCGGCATCGGCCCCGCCATGGCCGTGGCCCTGCTCCTCCCCGTCACCTACGGCCTCGAGCCGACCGGCGCCTTCATCATGTTCGCCGGTATCTACTACGGAGCCATGTTCGGCGGCTCCACCACCTCGATCCTGCTCAACACGCCCGGTGAGAGCGCGGCGGTGGTCGCCGCGATCGAGGGCAATCCGATGGCGAAATCGGGGCGCGGCTCCCAAGCGCTGGCCGCCGCCGCGATCGGCCACTTCGCCGGCGGCATGATCGGCACCATCCTGCTGGTCGCCCTGGCGCCCAAGGTCGCCGAGCTGGCCGTCGACATCGGCGCCCCCGACTACTTCGCGATCATGGTGCTGGCGTTCATCGCCGTCACCTCGGTCCTCGGCTCCTCCCGGATCCGCGGTCTGGCGTCCCTGCTGATCGGTCTGACCATCGGACTCGTCGGACTCGACTCCATGACCGGCCAGCAGCGCCTCACCTTCGGCTCGCTCCAGCTCGCCGACGGTGTCGACGTGGTCATCGTCGCGGTCGGGCTCTTCGCCATCGGCGAGGCGCTCTGGGTCGCCGCCCATCTGCGGCGCGGCGGTTCCCCGCCGATCCCGGTCGGCCGCCCCTGGCTCGGCAAGGACGACGTCAAGCGGACCTGGAAGCCGTGGCTGCGCGGCCCGTTCATCGGCTTCCCGTTCGGCGCGATCCCGGCCGGCGGCGCGGAGATCCCCACCTTCCTCTCCTACGTCACCGAGAAGCGGCTCTCCAAGAACAAGCACGAGTTCGGCAAGGGCGCCATCGAGGGCGTCGCGGGTCCGGAGTCGGCGGCGTCCGCATCGGCCGCCGGCACGCTGGTCTCGATGCTCACCCTCGGTCTGCCCACGACGGCCGTGGCCGCCGTGATGCTCGCCGCGTTCCAGCAGTACGGCATCCAGCCCGGACCGCTGCTCTTCGAGCGCGAGCCCGACCTGGTGTGGGGCCTGATCGCCTCCCTCTTCGTCGGCATGGTCCTGCTGCTGGCGCTGAACCTGCCGCTGGCCCCGGTCTGGGCGAAGCTTCTGCGGATCCCGCGGCCGTATCTCTACGCGGGCATCCTCTTCTTCGCCGGAGTCGGCGCCTACGCGGTCGGCGGCGAGGCCCTCGACCTGGTCATCCTGCTGATCATCGGTCTGATCGGCCTCGGGATGCGACGGTACGGTCTGCCGATCCTGCCCGCGGTCATCGGTGTCATCCTCGGCCCGGGCGCCGAGCAGCAGCTCCGCCGCGCGCTCCAGCTCAGCGACGGCAGCGTCTCCGGCCTGGTCAACACCGGTTTCTCGGTGACGGTCTACATCGTGATCCTGATCCTGCTGGCGTGGCCGCTGCTGAAGAAGCTCGTCATGCGCCGTCGTAGCATCTCGTCATGACCCCGGATGTGAGCTGACCATGAACACCCGCCTTGCCGTCGCCGCCGATGTGCCGCTGGTGAAGTCCGTGACCGACGCGGCCTACCACCACTACATCGACCGGATCGGAACCGTGCCCGCCCCGATGAAGGCGGACCACGCGGCCGATGTGGCGGCGGGGCGGGTGTTCGTCGTGGGCGATCCGGTCCTGGGCGTGATCGTGCTCGTCCCCCGGGACGGCCATCTCTTCCTGGAGTCGATCGCCGTCCATCCGGACGCCAAGGGCACCGGCCTCGGCCGGGCCCTGCTCCGTTTCGCCGAGGCCCGGGCCCGGGAGCTGGGACTGTACGAGATCCGGCTCTACACCAACGCCCTGATGTGGGAGAACCAGAACCTCTACGCGCGGTACGGGTACGAGATCACCGAGCGCCGCGTCGACGGACCGTACGACCGCATCCACTACCGCAAGCGGCTCCAACCCGACGCCTTCGCCGCGGCCCGCCGGGTCCCCGCCGCGGGTTGCTAGTGCTGTGACCGGCCCGGGGCGTCGCCGTTGTGGGCGAGGGCGCTCGGGGTGCGGCGGCCGACGATCGCCGGGGCCTCCCGGATCAGGGTGTCGTCCGTGAGCGCCGCCACCATGAAGAGGGCGTAGTCGACCCGGCGGGTCCGGTCGCCGGCCAGGACCGGATCGCCGACATGCCGGCTCCATACGGGCAGCCCCTGGCTCTCGCCTTCTTCCAGCGTGCTGCCGCGCACCACGGTCCACCGGGTGTCGCTGGCGAACACCTGCCGGCACGCCTCCACCTGGTCGTCGATCTCGACCGCGCGGACCAGCCTGCCGACGACCGCGGCGATCCGGACGCCCCAGGTGAACAGCCGTGAGTACCGGTCCTTGCCGTCGCGCGAGATATGCCAGCCGCAGGAGAAGACCAGCCGCGCGCCCGGCTCCGCGTGGTCGAGCACGGCCCGCGCCGTCCCCGACGAGTACTGCCGCACCCCCCACGGCACCAGGACCGTGAGCACCCCGTCGCAGCCCCGCACCGCCCGCCGGATCACCTCCGGGTCGTTCGTGTCCCCGGGGACGACGGTGATCCGGCCGTCGAAGCCGGCCAGTTTCGGCACGCTGCGCTCCCGGCAGACGCCGACGACCTCGTAACCCCGGTCCAGCGCGTGCCGGACCATGTACTGCCCGAGCTTCCCCGAAGCTCCGACGATGCAGACCTTCCCGATGCGATCCGTGCCCATGGCGCAGCCCCTCAACCGTGTCGACCTTATGCTGTAAGGCAAGCTAGCCTTATGCCGTAAGGCGGTCAAGGGACGGCAAGAACGGAAGAACGGAAGAGGAGAGCCGATGGACAAGGAGGGCCGGCGCGGTACGGCGCGTACCCCCCTCAGCCGTGAGCGGGTGATCCGTACGGCCATGGCGGTCGCGGACGAGAAGGGCACGGCCGCGCTCACCATGCGGGCCGTCGCCGGACCGCTGGGCGTCGAGGCGATGTCGCTCTACCACCATGTCGCGGGCCGCGAGGACATCCTCGACGGCATGGTGGACGCGGTCTTCGGCGAGATCGACCTGCCGCCGCGCGACACCGACTGGAAGAGCGCGATGCGGTACCGGGCGAACTCCGCCAGGGCCGTGCTGACCCGCCACCCGTGGGCCGTCGCCCTGCTGGACTCCCGGACCCGGCCGGGACCGGCGACCCTGCGCCACCACGACGCGGTCATCGGAGCGCTGCGCGCCGGGGGGTTCTCCGTCGCGATGACGGCACACGCCTTCTCGTTGATCGACAGCTATCTCTACGGCTTTGTCATCCAGGAGGTGAGCCTGCCGTTCCGGGGCGAGGCCGAACGGGACGAGGTCACGGGCGCCATCCTGGCGGATATGCCCGCCGACACCTACCCCCACCTGGTCGAACTCGCCATGGAACACGTCCTGCGGCCGGGCTGGGACCCCGCCGACGAGTTCGCCTTCGGCCTCGGCCTCCTCCTCGACGCCCTCCGGCCCGACGAACGGCCCTGACACCGGGACCGGGCGGTGTCCGTCCCTCGGCCCTTCAGGCCCGGAACGCCTCCGGTGTCGCCGTGTGCCGGGCCGCCCGGGCAACGCGGCGTGCGGGCCCGGGAGCGGTGCCGGGGCGGGCGAGTTCCGGCGGGATCCGAAGGGAGGGCCCTACTCCAGCAACGCCGCCGCGCGATGCGGCCCGGCGGCGATCGCGGCGAGTTCGTCGAGGGCGCCCAGGGCCGCCGCCGCCGCGGCGGGGTCACGGTCCGCGAGACCGCTCGCGGCGAACTCGTCCTCGTCGAGGCGGAGCGGCTCGGCGCCGTCCGGCGGGACCCACAGATCGAGATCGAGGTCCTCCACGGTCAGCACGTCCCCGGAGACCAGGGCGGGGCGGGTGATGTCGCAGTACCAGCCCTTGAGCCCGCCGCCGGGGCCGCGGACCTCCTTCACCGCGTACCAGCGGTCCCGCCAGTAGTACTCGGTGAACACATCGCCCGGCTCGAAGCGGACGAAGCCGAAGTCCCGGACGCCCGGCGCCGCCCAGGGCGCCCTGACGACCACCCGGACCCCGTCGTCCGCGATCCGCTCCGCCGGATAGGTGATCTTGGTGCGGCCCGCTTTCGTCAGCCGCACCTCGACCGTCCCACCGTCAGTCGTCCGGTCCGTCGTCCCGTGAACCATCCCGTTCTCCTCCTGGTCGCTCCCCCGGGCGGTTCCGTGGGAGACAATCGCCCCGTGACCCTCACGATCGACATCGACACCGCATCGGGCGTCGCCCCTTTCGAGCAGCTCCGCGCGCAAGTCGCCGAGCTGGCCAGGTCCGGCGCGCTCCCCGTCGGCCACCGGCTGCCCACCGTGCGCGGGCTCGCCGACGAGCTGGGGCTCGCGCCCAACACCGTCGCCAAGGCGTATCGCGCGCTGGAGACCGACGGCGTCGTCGAGACCCGCGGCCGGAACGGGACCTTCGTCGCCGCCGCGGGCGACGCGGCCGTCCGGGAACTGGCGCATGCCGCCGCCGCCTTCGCCGAGCGCGCCCACCGGCTGGGCGCCGACCCGGACGCGGCGCGGTCCGCCGTACGGGACGCGCTGCGGGCCGCGTACGGCACCGGCGGCTGACCCGCGCCGGTACGGGACACGGCGCGTCCCGCTCCGTACCGCCGGGTCACGGTGTCAGAGGTACAGCCCCGCCGACGGCGCCGACGACTGGCCGGGGACCGACGCGGGGGTACTGCCCCGGCGCAGCGCGTACAGCTCCGCCAGGGTCGAGCCGTCCCGGCCCACACCCTCGTCGGTGCCGAGCCAGGCCACGGACTCCGCGCGGGAGAGCCGGCCGACCTCGATCCGGGCCAGACAGCGGCCGGGGCGGACGACCGCCGGATGCAGCCGTTCGAGGTCCTCGTTGGTGGTGACGCCGACCAGCACATTGCGGCCCTGGCCGAGCAGTCCGTCGGTCAGGTTCAGCAGCCGGGACAGGGCCTGTCCCGTGGCGTGCTTGGCCTCGCCGCGGATGAGTTCGTCGCAGTCCTCCAGCAGGAGCAGCCGCCAGCGGCGGTTCTCCCCGCCGGTCTCGTCGTCGTCATCGTCGTCGACATGGTCGTCGTCCTCGCCGATGGCGATGTCCATCAGATAGCCGACGTCGTTGAAGAGCCGCTCCGGGTCGAGCACGCAGTCGACCTGGCACCACTCCCGCCAGGACCGGGCCAGCGTCCGCAGCGCCGAGGTCTTGCCCGTGCCCGGTGGTCCGTGGAGCAGCAGCAGCCGTCCGGTGATGTCGTCCGGGGTGGTCTTCATCAGCTCGTCGAAGGCGGTACCGACCGGGGCCGCGTAGTTGCCGCGCACCTCCTGCCAGGAGCCCGCGGTGATCTGCCGGGTGGTGCGGCGCGGGCCGCGACCGGGGGAGAAGTACCAGAAACCCATGGTGACGTCGTCGGGCGTCGGCTCGGGCCGGTCCGCCGCGTCCCGCGTCGCCCGCTCCAGCACCTCACGGGCCAGCGCGTCCGAGGTCGCCGTCACGGTGACGTCCGCGTTCTGCTGCCAGCGGGAGGCCAGCAGGGTCCAGCCCTCGCCCTCCGCCAGTACGGAACTGCGGCCGTTGGCGCCGGCGGAGGACCGCAGCACCGTCGCGCCCGGAGGCAGCAGTGGGGCGTCGCGTTTGACGGGGTCGACGTTGACGGTCCTGGCATACGGCTGCTCGCCGGTGGCGAAGCGGCCGATGAACAGGGCGTCGATGACATCCGTCGGGGAGTCGTCGTCGGTGAGGGTGAGACGGATCGGCAGAGCGTCCTGAGGGCGCGGGACTGGCATGCGCCCCATGATCCGTCACCCGTGCGGGCGACGCACCGGCTTTTGCGTCGGCGTGGTGCGGCGGTTCGTACGGAGCGGGGCGCGCCCGGTCCCCGCGGGACAGGGGGTCAGCCGCGGGGCCCGGCCGCCTCGCGGAGCAGGGTCGCCGCCCGGCGGGTGCGGCGCACCGCCGCGTAACCCTTGGTGAGGGCCCGGTCCGCGGCGAAGGTGCGGGCGATCGCGCGGCCCTCCACGATCCGGGTGAACTCCTCGATCCCGGTCCGGCGGCGGACCGTCAGCCGTTCGACGGCGTACGGGCCCTGGGCGGGCCTGGCCAGTCCGTTGCCGACGGCGAACGCCTGGGCGAAGCCCGCCGCGCGGACCGTCTCGCGGACGCGGCGGCTGGAATAGCCGTAGGGGTACGCGAAGGAGCGCGGCACCTCGCCCAGTTCGCCGGCGACGACGTCCCGGCAGTGCTCGGTCTCGAACCGCAGCCGGGCGTCGTCGATCTGGTCCAGCTGCGGATGGCTGTGGGTGTGGCCGCCGATCTCGGTACCGGCGGCGGCCAGCTCCCGCACCTGGTCCCAGTCGAGCATGGTGTCGAGGGCGCCGCCCTCGTCGTGGGCGCCGCGCAGCCAGCCGGTGGAGACGAAGAGCGTGGCGGGGAAGCCGTGCCCGGCCAGGACGGGCAGGGCGTGCCGGTGCACGCCCTCGTATCCGTCGTCGAAGGTGATCAGCACCGGGCGGGCGGGCAGCGGCCGGCGGTCGCCGGACCGCCAGGAGGCCGCGAGATCGGCCGTGGTGACCGGGGTGAAGCCGCGGTCGGCGAGTACCGCCATCTGTTCGGCGAACGCCTCGGGCGAGACGGAGAGTCCGTGGGTCTCCTTCGCCGGGGCGGTGGCCACGGCGTGGTACATCAGGACGGGTACGGGGTTGTTCATCGGGTGCGGGTCTCTCCGGAGGCGTCGGTACGGTCGGGTTCCGCCGCGGGCAGCGGCTCGATCGGGCCCGACGAGAAGGTCACCCCGCCCCGGCGGGCCCGCAGGCTGCCGAGGGCGTAGCCGCCGGCCGCCGCGGCCACACCGGTGACGATGGCCCCGGCGCGGCCCGCGCCGCCCCGGCGGCCCCGGGCCGCGTCCCGCAGACCCCGGACCACCCCGGCGGGCAGTACCCGGGTGGTGTAGCGGCGTTCGGACTCGAGCCCCTTGCCCGCGCCGACGCTCCGCGCGACGAGCGCCTTGGACAGACCCTCGGCATAGGTCCGGGTACGGAAGTAGCCGAACCGCTCCCGGGCGGCGGGGACCTTGTGGTGGATCACCGCCCGGTCGTCGATCAGGAGCACCGCGTCCGGCAGCGCGTTCGACAGCCGGATGCACAGCTCGGTCTCCTCGCAGCCCAGTGGGCGCTTGTCGCCGTCGCGGCCGATGCCGGTGGCGAAACCGCCGGCGGCGTCGAAGGCCGTGCGCCGGAAGGAGGCGTTGCCGCCGAGGACGTTGCGGACCCGTACCTTCCCCGGGGGCAGTCCGCGGTAGGTGCAGCCGACCACCCAGTCGAACTCCTCGGGGAACCAGGCCGGACGGTGCCCGGAGGCCCAGGCCGCCTCGGTCCTGCCGCCGACGGCGACGACCGCCTGGTCGTCGTAGGCGTCGGCGAAGACCCGCAGCCACTCGGGGTCGGCCACGGCGTCGTCGTCGAGGAAGGCGACGAAGTCGCCGCGGGCGGCGGCGATCCCGGTATTGCGACCGGCGGAGAGCCCGCGGGGGCCCGCGTTGGCGAGGACCCGGACCACGGCGCCGGCCGGGAGGGCGGCGGACCCGGGGGCGTACTCCTTGAATTCCCGGGCGAGCCGCTCCAGCAGGGCCGGATTGTGGTCGACGACCAGCAGCGTCTCCAGGGCGGGCAGCGACTGGGCGCGGACCGAGGCGACGGCCGCGAGGATGTCGTTCCAGCGGTCGTCGGTATAGGCGCAGACGACGACGGAGAAGCGTCGGTCCGTCGATTCGGCCGGGTCCGCCGGGGCTGCCGGGGCCGCCGGGTCGGCCGACTCGGCCGGAACCGCCGGGTCCGGCGGCTCGCCCGGATCGCCGGCCGGTCCCGGACCCCCGCCGGCCGCGGTCACGACGACTCCCCGCGGGCGGCCGGGACCCCGAAGCCGCCCGTGGTGCGCCGGCGGGCCGCGCGGGCGACCCCCTTCTCCTTCAGGATGACCCGCAGGACCCGCAGTCCGTCGCGTACGGCGCTGAGGTTGCTGACGCCGTGGATGCGGACGTACTCGTGGCTGGGCACCTCCTGCACCCGCAGCCCGGCCTTGACCACGCGGATGTTCATCAGCGTCTCGATCTCGAAGCCGGTGCAGTCGAGGGTGATGTCGTCCAGGCAGTGCTTCCAGAACGCGTTGTAGCCGTAGCACAGGTCGGTATAGCGGGCGCCGAACTTGGCGTTGACCGCCGCGCACAGCACCCGGTTGCCCAGCTTGCGGATGAAGGTCATGTCGTCGGTGCCGCCGCCGTTGGCGAAGCGGGAGCCCTTGGCGAAGTCGGCGCCGGAGACCAGGGCCGAGACATAGGAGACGATCTCCTTGCCGTCGGCGGAGCCGTCCGCGTCGACCATCACGATGATGTCGCCGGAGCAGGCGGCGAATCCGCTGATCAGCGCGTCGCCCTTGCCCTTGCCCGCCTGGGTGACGACCTTGACGTCGGGGCGCAGGGAGCGGGCGACCTCGACGGTGTCGTCGGTGGAGTTGCCGTCGACCAGGACGACTTCGTGGATCCACTCCGGCAGCGTCCTGAAGACGTGCGGAAGGTTTTCGGCCTCGTTCATCGCGGGTATGACGACGCTGACGGGCGGGGCGATCGCCAGATGCGAGGAGACCGGGCGGTACCGTCTCGCGGGGTCGGACCCGGCGGCCGGTTCGGCACTCGGCTCGCGCTCCGCGCGCGCGACGCCTTCGGGACCGTCGTGGCCGGAAACGGCCGTCGTCGAATCGTGTCCCGGGTCGGCCGGGCGCAGAACAGAACTCATTGGATTTCTTCCCTCTCCACCGGTGGACCGTCCGCGGCCGGACGGCCCGGACGCATGTCCGGTTCGAAAGGGGGGTCTTGCCTCACCCGGCCATGGCGGAGCGACGCTCCGGCACAACGGGCGAGCTGCAGAAACGGCCGCGCGGTCGGCCCTGGTACGGGTTCGGCGACGAGCGGCGTCGACGAACGGACGTGACCGGACCGGGCACGCGGCACCCCCCTACCGCGCCCACTCGCTCCAGGACACCGCGGCGCGCGAGCCCTCCCCTTGAGCCGCTTCGTGGTGTCTCAAAAGCGTGTGGATGTATGACGGTATTGATGTTGATGACTGTATGACAAGCCCAGGAACGTGGACTTGTTCTTTCGGTTTCTTTTGGCGGTGTTTCGGTTTCTTTCGGTTTCCTTCGGTGGAACTTTGCTTCCTGTTCCTCCGCTGGTTCCTCCGCGATCAGCCGGACGGTCGGTGACCCGCCGGTTCCGTTCCGGACCGTTCGTTCCTCCGGTCCGCCGCCGTCCACAGGAACAGCAGTGCGGTGACAGCAACGATAGCCGCCGCCGACGCGCCCGCCGTCAGCACCTCCAGCCACGAGAGTCCCGCGGCGATCGCCAGATCGACCGAGGCCGCCCCCGCGACGGCGGTCGCCGCGCGGGTGCCGGGCTCCAACCGCCACAGCGCCGCGTACAGTCCGGCGGCCGGGCCGAGCAGGAGGAAGAGCAGGGCGAAGGGCGCGCGAAGGGGTGAATCGCTGCCCGCCAGGGCGAGTACGGCACCGATTCCGGCCGCGGCGGTCGCCGCTCCGGCGAGGATCGGGGGCAGATCGGTCCCGATCCGTGACGATGTGTCTGTGTGGTCCCGCATGTCGGGGTGTGCTCCCGGGCAGCCTGGTGTGGAGCCCCTCATGCTGATCCGTCGTTGACTTCGCGTCAAGAAGAGTGACGTGCATCACTTGTCATGTACATTTTCAATCAACCGGGCCGACTGATACCACGGTTGACGCAGCGATCCTGCTTCAAGGGGAGGTTCCATGAAACTGTCCCGTGTTGTGGCGTTCTCGTCCTCGTTCCTGCTCGGTGCCGTACTCGCCCTCACCGGGGCGGCCCCGGCCCAGGCCGCGCCGGACGCCGCCGCCGTCGACTACGTCGCGCTCGGCGACTCCTATTCCTCGGGGGTGGGCTCCGGGAGCTACGAAAGCTCCAGCGGCGCCTGCAAGCGCAGCACCCGCGCGTTCCCCCGCCTCTGGGCGAACGCCAACGCGCCCTCCTCGTTCTCGTTCACGGCCTGCTCCGGCGCCCGGACGAACGACGTCACGGCGAACCAGCTCGGCCCGGTCAACGCCGGCACGGACCTCGTCTCCCTCACCGTCGGCGGCAACGACGCCGGGTTCGCCGATGTGATGACGACCTGTGTCCTCCAGTCCGAATCCGCCTGTATCAACCGCGTCAACCAGGCGAAGGCGTATGTCGACGGCACCCTGCCGGGGCGGCTCGACAGCGTCTACAACGCGATCCGGGCCAAGGCGCCGTCCGCCCGGGTGGTGGTCATCGGCTATCCCCGCTTCTACCAGCTGGGCGGCGGCTGTCTCGCCGGACTGAGCGAGAACGAGCGGGCCGCGATCAACGGCGCGTCCGACCATCTGAACACCGCCGTCGCCAAGCGCGCCGCCGACCACGGCTACACCTTCGCCGGAGTCGCGTCCGCCTTCACCGGACACGAGATCTGCTCCCCGGCGCCCTGGCTGCACAGCGTCAACTGGCTCGACATCGGCGAGTCCTACCACCCGACGGCGGCCGGACAGTCCGGCGGCTACCTGCCGGTCTTCCGCGCCAACGCGTAGGCGGTCGCCGTGCGGGCGGCCGGCGTACGGGCCACCGGAGGGCCCGGGGCGGCCCGGCCGCCCGCGCGGTTCAGGGCGTGACGGTGGCATCGGCCTTCAGGGCGTGACGGTGGCATCGGCGGGCGCGGCCGACGGATCGCCGGAGGGGGACGACGACGCCGCCGGGTCGCACGTCACCCAGAACCCGAGCCATCCCGAGCGGGCCGCGACCGGACTTTGGACGTCGAGGCGGATCCGGCCGGCGAGCGTCTCCCCGTCCCGGTAATCCGTCACGGTGTGCTCCACCGTCCGCTCCCGACCGCCGCCCTGCCCGAAGGTGAGGGTCCGCCAGTCGGAACCGCCCGCTCCGCTCTCGGTGGTCCAGCGGTACGTCACCTCGGCCGGGGTCCGCCCCACCCCGATCCGGCCCCGGAAGGCGGGCGCGTCCGCACCCGGCGCGGGGCAGGCGCCCTGATAGGTGTCCCGTACGGCCTCGGCGTCGACCGCCACACTCTGCCGGACCTCCCGCGACGGCGAGGTGTCGGCCGTCCCGCTCGGCGGTCCGTCGTCGGCCGCCGGGGCTTTCGTGGCGCCCGTCGTCGCGGGCGCGGTGCCCGGGGCCGCGGCCGACCGGGACGCGGGCGGGGCCGCCGCGCCGGACTGTCCTCCGTCGTCGCCCGCCCCCTCCACCAGCGCCCACACCAGTCCGGCCGCGGCGACCACCAGGACCGCGGCGCCCACCGCCAGGGCGACGGCGGGCCGCCCCGGGGGAGCGGGGGACGGCGCCGAAGGGCCGTCCGGCGGCGGCAGCGGCGACGGTACGGTCACCGACTCCGGTCCCGCGGCCGGGCCGTGGAGCGGACCGGGACCCGGGAGCGGCGTCACCGGCGCCACGGGAGCCATGGGCGACATCGAGGTGACGGTGGGGCTGTACGGCCCCGGAGGCGGCGTACCTCCCGCGCCCACCACCCGCAGCAGCCGGGTGGTCTCGGCCGTCGACGGCCGGTCCGCCGGGTCCTTGCGGAGCAGCCCGGCGATCACCGGAGCCAGGTCCCCCGCCCGCCGGGGCGGCGGGAGCTCGTCCTCCACCACGGCCCGCATGGTCGTCAGCGGGGTCTCCCGCCGGAACGGGGAGACCCCCTCCACCGCCGCGTACAGCAGCACTCCCAGCGACCACAGGTCCGACGCGGGCCCCGGGGTGCGCCCCAGGGCGCGTTCGGGCGCGAGGAACTCGGGGGAGCCGATCAGCTCGCCCTCCATGGTGAGCTGGGGGGTGCCCTCCAGCGACGCGATGCCGAAGTCCGAGAGCACGATCCGTCCGTCGTTGCCGACCAGGACGTTGCCCGGTTTCACATCGCGGTGCAGGACCCCCGCGTCATGGGCCGCGGTCAGCGCCGCCAGGACCTCGGCCCCGATATGCGCCGCGCGTTTCGGGGGCAGCGGACCCTCGGCGGCCAGGACATCGGCCAGGGAAAGGCCGCGGATCAGCTCCATCACGATCCACGGCCGGTCCTCGTCGCCGGCCGCGCCGCCGCGGTCGAACACCACGTCGTACACCGTCACCACATTGCGGTGTGTGATCCGGGCGGCCGCGCGCGCCTCGCGTTCCAGACGCGCGTACAGCCGCCGCACCTGGTCGCCGGAGAGCCCGGCCGGGGCCCGGACCTCCTTGACGGCCACCTCGCGGTTGAGCACCTCGTCCCGGGCGCGCCAGACCACGCCCATACCGCCTTCGCCCAGGGCGGCGTCCAGTCGGTACCGGTCGGCGACGAGTCGGTCTCCGTGCATCGGGGCCCCCATCCGTGCCATGACAGGCGGTCGGCAGCGCCACCCCGGAATCCCGGGGGAAACCCTTCCAAGTTAGCCGGAATCCGGCCTTCCGCCGCCCCTTGTGACGGGACTTCGTGACCCCGGCCCCGAGCGGTGGGGCCCGTGCTGTGAGAGCGATCACTCCCCGGTGCGATTCCGCTGCCGAGCCGGCCAGGAGCGGCCCGGGGTGGCTGTGACGGCAGGGGTGTGAGGGGCGCTTGAGAAAGCCGTGGTCAGAACAGAATGATCCGGCGGAATGTCCAACCGGCCCTGAAATCGGGTGAATTGAACAATGGGGCAAGAGGGGCGTCAACTCGCGTACGGGACGCGATGAATCATGGAGACGGGATACACGAGTGTCACCTGGGGGCGATAGGGTTAACCTGCCCGGGCCGGGTGCGTCGTTACGGGTGGGGAGTGTCATGGAACAGATAACAGTGCGGAGCAGGCCGCGAGTGCCTGCCATCACCTGCGGGAACAGCGCGACCAGCTCGCGTCTCGACCGACATCTCTCGGTGCTGGGCGGCCCCGCCGTCCCGCAGCGCGAGACGATCGAGGCGACGTCCCTGATGCTGGAGCTGACCGCGCGCGACCATACGCGCGAGCGGGACCGGGGCCGTCGTGGACGGGTCTCCCTCTTCGCGCCGCTGCGCCGGCTGCGCCGTACGCTCCTCGGCGGCCGCCACTGATATGAGGCCCCGGACGGCCGTCGTCCGGATCGTCCCCGCTCACCACGCGTCACGTGTCACCGCCTGGGCGGCCCCGCGCTCAGGCGACGACCCCCGTTCCCGGTCCCCGTCCTCCCCACGGGTGACCGTGCCGGTGGCACCCTCGCCCGGTGCCCGTCGTCCCCGTACGCGCCCCGCGGTGCCCGGCACCGCATCGCCCCGCCCGCCCCGTTACGCGTCCCGCCCGGCCGGAGGACCGTACCGGGGCGTCGTGCGTGGTCCCCCCGTGACCTGACCGTCCCTCGCCTCAGCCCAGGGGCAGGGCGAACTGGCCCTCCGGACCCTCCTCGTGGTGGTCGAGCACCGACGCCGGGCGCCGGGCCGACTCCGGGGCGGGCAGCACCCCCGGGAGTTCACCGGCCTCCGCGAAGGCGCCCGGGGCGGTCAGCTCCGCCCGCCGGCCCGCGAGTTCCCCGAGCAGCGCCAGTACGGTGATCAGCTCCAGCAGGTCGGAGGTCCACTCCCGGGGCCATCCGGCGGGCCGCAGTGCCGCCAGGGTGCCCGGTTCGGCCGGTGCCGTCCGGGCCGTGAACCAGTGCTCCAGTACCCGTACCCCGCCGCAGCGCAGCTCCCACGCCGCCGCGGGAACGGGGGCGATCCGGCCCGTGCCGAGCAGCAGTGCCTCGTCCGCGGGGTCGTAGGCGATCGTCTCCGGGCGCGGCGGCGGGGCCGCGCGGACATAGGGGCGGCGTCCGCCGGGCAGCCTGGGCCGCTCCCCGCCGTGCGCACCCCTGAGCTGGATCTCCAGCAGCTCCCGGCCCAGCTCCACTCCAGCGGCCCAGACCGCGGACGCGGCGGGCAGCGGGATCTCGCACCCGGCGGGGGAGGGGCGGGCCGCCGCCAGGATCCAGCACAGGACGTCCCGGGCGCCGACGTCGTGCCCGTACCGCCCGGCCAGCGCCCCGGTCAGCCCCGGGGCGAGATTGGGTTCCCGGCCGCCGGGCCTGCGGAACAGCGGCCGGATCCGGCCGGGCCGCCCCGCCGGTGATCCGCCGTCGGGCAGCCAGGGCGAGGCGAGCACCGGCGGCGCCGCGACCCCGGCCGGAGCCCCCGGGACCGTACCGGACTCCACCAGGAAGACCTGGGCCGCGTCCGCCACCCGCCACAGCTCGGGACGGGCCTCGTCGATCAGCCGGTGGTCGGGCAGGAGCCACTGCCGGTCGAAGGGGCCGTGGAGGACCGGCACGGGTTCGGGGCAGCGGCCGGTCTCCCTGGCGAACCGGCCCGTACCGCCCCGCTGTCCGGGCAACTGGGCCGCGGCGGTCCCGGGCGTTCTGGCGCGGGTGGGCACGAAGAGCGCGGCACGTTCGGCCCCCCGGGCCCGTACCAGCGCGTCCCACCGCTCCGTCAGCGTCGCGGCATCCGGGGCCAGCACCCAGGAACGCCCCGTCCGCAGCGGGCGGACGCCCCAGGGCATCAGCGCGTCGAGCATCGGCATGGGCCCATTCTTTCCGACCCGGCGGACGGCGGAACACGACCTCGTGCGAACCGCTTCAGGGCACGTCCCGCCTCAGGACGCGTCGACCGTGACCGAGAAGGAGAAACGGTCGCCGCGGTAGCGGATCCGGGCCACGTCCACCACCCGGCCCGTGGTGTCACGGGTGACCCCGGTGTAGTGCAGGATCGGGCTCAGCAGCGGGACCTGGAGGAGTTCGGCGGTGGGCGGGTCCGCCAGCCGGGCCTCGACCGTGTCCGTGATCCGGCCGATCCTGACCCCCACCGCGTCCCGCAGCACCTTCGTCATCGGCCACCGCTCCAGATCGGCGACGTCGATCCGGGCCGCCAGCTCGGGCCGGACCGCGTTCTCCGCCCAGTTGGTCGGCTCCCCGGTCTCCCCGTCCCGGCGCAGCCTGCGGTACGTCATCACCTCGGACAGGTCCGGGAAGTGCTCGGCCAGCTCGCCGGGGACCGGCCCGGGGCCGTGGCCCAGGACCGTCGTCCGCTCGCCCGACTGCTGGGCCACGATCGCGTCGATCGAGCCCAGCAGCCGCCGGGGGGCGCCCCGGCGGGCTCCCGGCTCGATGAAGGTGCCGCGCCGCCGGTGGCGGCTGATCAGCCCCTCCTCCTCCAGCTCCTTCAGCGCCTGCCGCATGGTCAGCACGCTGACGCCGTAGTGCGCGGCGAGCCGCTCCTCGGTCGGCAGCCGCAGGGACGCCTCCGGCGCCCGGCCCAGTATGGAGGCGCGCAGCGACTGCGAGACCTGGTACCACAGCGGCAGCTTGCGGTTCAGGACGAGCGAGTCCGGGGCGAAGGAGGAGGTCACGGCGGCTCCGTATCTCCGGGTCGGGGGAGTTCCGGGTCCGGAAGGACGTCAGGACGGGAAATGACGTTCCAGACCCTGCCATACGCCGTCGTACTCCTTCTGGCGGTGCCCGGCCTCGACGGCCTGCCGGGTGGTCAGCACGGGCCAGCGGGTCTCGAACATGAAGGCGATACCGTCGTCGAGCTTCCGCGGGCGCAGCTCGGCGGCGCTCGCCCGCTCGAAGGTCTCCCGGTCCGGGCCGTGCGCCGACATCATCGGGTGGAGGGAGCCGCCGCCGGGGACGAAGCCGCCCTCGCCCGCGGTCTTCGCGTCGTACGCCCCCTCGATCAGGCCCATGTACTCGCTCATCACATTGCGGTGGAAGTACGGCGGCCGGAAGGTGTCCTCGCCGACCAGCCAGCGCGGCACGAAGGCGACGAAGTCGACGCCCGCGAGGCCCGGGGTGTCGGTGGGCGAGGTGAGCACGGTGAAGACCGACGGGTCCGGGTGGTCGTACGAGATGGTGCCGATGACATTGAAGCGGCGCAGATCGTAGACGTACGGGGTGTGGGTGCCGTGCCAGGCGACCACGTCCAGCGGCGAGTGGTCGTAGGTCGCGGCCCAGAGGTTGCCGCAGTACTTGGTGACGACCTCCACCGGGCGTTCGACGTCCTCGTACGCGGCCACGGGGGCGAGGAAGTCCCGCGGGTTGGCCAGCCCGTTGGCGCCGATCGGCCCCAGGTCGGGCAGCCGGAACGGCGAGCCGTAGTTCTCGCAGACGTACCCCCGCGCCCGCTCGTCCAGCAGCTCGACCCGGAACCGGACACCGCGCGGAATCAGCGCGATCTCCCCGGGCCTGGCCGCCAGCACCCCCAGCTCCGTCACCAGCAGCAGCCCGCCGTACTCCGGGACGATCAGCAGTTCGCCGTCCGCGTCGCCGAAGACCCGGTCCGTCATCGACGTATCGGCGTGGTAGAGGTGCACGGCCATCCCGGTGCGCTGCGCCGGGTCGCCGTTGCCGCCGAGGGTCCACAGGCCGGCCAGCCAGTCCGTGCCCGGCGCGGGCGCGGGCAGCGGATTCCAGCGCAGCCGGTTGGGGTCGGGGATCGCCTCGGTGAAGGGGCCGCCGCGCACGGTGCCGTTGTCGATCCGGCGCAGCGGCGGATGGGCGGCCGACGGGCGGATCCGGTAGAGCCAGGAGCGCCGGTTGTCGGCCCGGGGCTCGGTGAAGGCGGAGCCGCTGAGCTGCTCCGCGTAGAGGCCGTGCGGGGCCCGCTGGGGGGAGTTGCGGCCGACGGGCAGCGCCCCGGGCAGCGCCTCCGACGCGTGCTCGTTGCCGAATCCGGTGGAGTACTCCAGCGACGCGGCGGTCTTCCGCGCCCGCTCGGCGGCCGCCGCTGCCGTCGATACCGCCGCTGTTCCTGTCGCTGTCGCTGTCGCCGCTGCTGTCGTCGTCGTCGTCGTCGCCGCCCGTCCGCCCGCGCCCGTGTCCTTCGTCTGCCCGTTCCCGCTCATGGCCGCTCCCGGTGCCGGAGGAATGCCCCTCGTGACGATCCTCGTGACTGTCAGGCCGGATCCACGGGTCGGCCCGTGGATCCATTCCTATGGTCAACCGTAGGATTGTGGAGCGGTCCCGTCAACGGCACCGACCGGGCATCATGGACGGCGTGGCCCACCCCCATCTACGCCGGGAACCCCGACAGCGGCGCAGCGCGGAGCGGCTCGCGCGGATTCTCGACGCCTGCGCCGAACTCCTCGACGAGACGGGGTACGACGCGCTGTCCACCCGGTCGGTCGCCGCCCGGGCGGGTGTGCCCATCGGCTCCGTCTACCGCTTCTTCGGCAACAAGCGGGCCCTCGCCGACGCGCTGGCCGTCCGCAATCTCGACCGGTACGTCCGGCGGCTCACGGAACGGGTGGCGTCCCTGCCGCCGGGGGACTGGCACGGACTGCTCGACGCCGTACTCGACGAGTATCTGGCGATGCGGCGCACGGTCCCCGGGTTCTCCCTGGTGGACTTCGGCCACCGGATCCCCCTCTCCGGCCCCCCGGCCGGGCCGGGGCACGCCCTCGCCGACCGGCTCGTGACCGTCGTCGCCGGCCATGTGGGCCGCCCGGTCGACGCCGCGCTGCGGCGGACCGTCCTGGTGGCCGTGGAGGCGGCGGACGCGGTGCTTCAGCTGGCCTTCCGGGTGGACGACGCGGGCGACGAGGCGATCGTCGCGGAGACCCGGGAGCTGCTGCGCGCGTATCTCTCGCGCACGTTCGACGCCTGACCGCCTGACCGCCTGGCGCTCGCGGACAAGAGCCCTGAGGGTCACGATCGCCGCTCCGGTGCCGCCGTATCCGGCGGTTCCCGGTCTCCCGGCCGGTCGGGAACCCGTACGGCGGACCGTTTCGTCACGCCCGGATGCCCGGTTTTCCCGGGCTCGGCGCCCCGTACCCGGTTCACCTGGGGTTTTGCTCGTATTGCTCACACGTCAACATCTTGTTAACGCCATTTGGCGCGACCTAACGTCTTGCGGACCGCCTCTCCGGTGGGAGTTCAAGGATGAACGTTAGGTAGCCCCATGCTGACAATCCTCGGCTTCGCCATGATTGCGACCTTCCTGGTCCTGATCATGATGAAGAAGATGTCGCCCATCGCGGCGCTGGTCCTCATTCCCGCACTCTTCTGTGTCCTCGTCGGACAGGGTGCGAAGCTGGGCGACTACGTCATCGAGGGCGTGGGCAATCTCGCCCCCACCGCGGCGATGCTGATGTTCGCCATCGTCTATTTCGGTGTGATGATCGACGTCGGGCTCTTCGACCCGATCGTCCGCGGCATTCTGCGGTTCTGCAAGGCGGACCCGATGCGCGTCGTGGTCGGTACGGCGCTCCTCGCCGCGGTCGTCTCGCTCGACGGCGACGGCTCCACCACGTTCATGATCACCGTCTCGGCGATGTACCCCCTCTACAAGCGCCTGAAGATGAGCCTGGTCGTGATGACGGGTATCGCCGCCACCGCGAACGGCGTGATGAACACCGTGCCCTGGGGCGGCCCCACCGCCCGGGCCGCGACCGCCCTCAAGCTCGACGCCGCCGACATCTTCGTTCCGATGATCCCGGCCCTCCTCGTGGGCCTGCTCTTCGTCTTCGTCCTCGCCTACTTCCTCGGTCTGCGCGAGCGCAAGCGGCTCGGCTATCTGTCGCTGGACGACGCGCTGGGCGCGGGGAGCGCGAAGGACGTCCCGGGCGAGGCCGGCGGAACCGGCTCCGTCCTGGTGAAGACGGGCAAGGGCGGCAAGGCCGGCCAGGGCGCGTCCGGTTCCTCCGGTTCCTCCGTCTCTTCCGGCGCCGGCTCGTCCGGGTCCGGTACCTCCTCCGCGGTCAGCGGCCCCGGCAGCGACTCCTCCGACTCCGGCGCCGACGACGAGCCCGCGGGAGGCTTCCAGGGGCTCGACCCCGACCGCCCCACCCTGCGCCCCAAGCTCTACTGGTTCAACGCCGGCCTGACCGTCACGCTCCTCGCCGCGATGATCATGGAGCTGCTCCCCATCCCGGTCCTCTTCCTGCTCGGCGCCGCCCTCGCGCTCACCGTCAACTACCCGAACATGGCCGAGCAGAAGGCCCGGATCGGCGCCCACGCCGAGAACGTCCTCAACGTGTCCGGCATGGTCTTCGCCGCGGCCGTCTTCACCGGCGTCCTCACCGGCACCGGCATGGTCAAGAGCATGGCCGACTGGCTGGTCGCCACGGTGCCCGAGGGCATGGGCCCCCACATGGCCATCGTCACCGGTCTGCTGAGCCTGCCGCTGACCTACTTCATGTCCAACGACGGCTTCTACTTCGGCGTCCTGCCCGTCCTCGCCGAGGCGGGCGCCGCCCACGGGGTGTCGCCGCTGGAGATCGCCCGCGCGTCCCTCGTCGGCCAGGCCCTGCACATGTCCAGCCCGCTGGTGCCCGCCGTGTACGTCCTCGTCGGCATGGCGAAGGTGGAGTTCGGCGACCACACCCGGTTCACCGTCAAATGGGCCGCGCTCACATCGCTCGTGGTGCTCGCCGCCGGAATCCTGTTCGGCATCATCTAGAACGCCCGCGCCTCCGCGCCCCGGTCACCCTCCCCGGTCGCCGGGGCGCGGTCCCGTCCCGAGCCGAATTCCCCCTTTCCGTACGGGAATTACCGCTCGGGACGCGCTCGTGCCCGGGGTATCCGCGCGGGCGTCCGCCCGCCGGGCGTCAAGGATCGTCAAAGCGCGGGCGGACGGTCGTCCGACGCATTCCCCGGAATGGGGGCCGTGGGCTATTTTGCCGGTCCATCGTCCACCTCCCCCCACATCACGGCGGACCCCCATGACGCGCGCCATCTCGCTCCAGCACGTCTCCAAGCGCTACGGTCGACGCGGACCGTATGCCGTCGACCGATTCACCCTGGAAATACACCCGGCGGAATTCCTCGTCCTCCTCGGTCCCTCCGGATGCGGCAAATCGACCGTACTCCGGATGATCGCCGGACTGGAGGACCTCACCGAAGGGCGGCTGCTGCTCGACGGCGAACCGGCCGGGCATCTGCCGCCGCGTGACCGGAACATGGCGATGGTCTTCCAGAACTTCGCCCTCTATCCGACCATGACCAACCGGGACAACATCGGCTTCCCGCTCCGGCGGGACGGGGCCCGCCGCGACCGCGGTACCCGGGTCGAGGCCACCGCCAGGGCCCTCGGTATCGAGGACGTCCTCGACCGCTACCCCGGTCAGCTCTCCGGCGGCGAACGCCAGCGGGTCGCGATGGGCCGGGCCATCTCCCGTCGCCCCTCCGCCTTCCTGATGGACGAGCCCCTCGGCCAGCTCGACGTCAAGCTCCGCGACTACCTCAGGGCGGAGCTGTCCCGGCTGACCCGGGACACCGGGGCCACCACCGTCTACGTCACCCACGACCAGGCCGAGGCGATGTCCCTGGGCGACCGGGTCGCCGTGCTGCGCGACGGGGTCCTCCAGCAGGTCGGCACCCCGCGCGAGATCTACGACCGGCCCCGGAACCTCTTCGTCGCCGCCTTCCTCGGCACCCCCGGGATCAATCTGCTCCGGGCCGTCGTCCACGCCCCGCTCGCCGACTGCATGTCCTTCGTCCTCGGCGGGCAGCGTCTGGAGCTGCCCGAACCGCTCGGGCCCGACCACCGGACGCTGCGGGCCTATCAGGGCCGCCGGGTGATCCTCGGGCTGCGGGCCGAGGCCGCGCGGATCGCCGCGCCCGGCCTCGCCCGCCCGGGGGAGGCGCTGCTGTCGGGGACCGTCGAGTACGTGGAGTACCAGGGGCACGAGGCGCTGGTGTACCTGGACACCGGGTCGCGGACCGCCGTGGTGCCCGACCTCGAATCGGCCCGCGCCCCCGGCCGGACCGGTACCGGGTCCCCGGGCCGCCGCCGGACGGCCGGGGCCGCGGGCGCCGGGGCCGGGCCCCGGGTGCTGGCCCGGCTGCGGGACCGGGCGGCCGCCCGGGTGGCGGCGGGTGGCGGGGCCGCGGCCGTCACCGCGCCGTACCCGTACGGCGACTACGGCCCCTACGACCCCCAGAGCCCGCCCCTGCCGAGCTGCGACCTCGTCGTACGCACCGGCCCGGACACCTGGCTGCGGCCGGGCGCGCAGGTGCCGGTCCTGGTCGACGTCGCCCAGGTGTACGTCTTCGACCACCGGGGCCGCAGACTCTGTCCCGCGCCGCCCGGCCCGCCGGGGATGCCCGGGGAGCGGGGGAGCACGCTCGGCTGACGGCGCCGGCGGGCCGCCCGTCCCGCCCGGGGCGGCCCTCCGGGCCGGGCGCTCTCCCCTCCGGGGTCAGCCGTCGGCCAGGGCCGCGTACTGCGTCGAGAGACCGTCCACGATCGCCCGCAGCCCGGTCTCGAACGCGCCCTCGTCGACGCGCTCCTGATGCTCCGCCAGCAGATGCGCCCGGCCGAGATGCGGATAGTCGGCGGTGTCGTACGCCGTCACGTCGTCCACGAACCCGCGGGCGAAGGAGCCCAGCGCCGAGCCGGTGACGAAGTACCGCATCAGCGCACCGATCCGGGTGGCCTGGGCCGGGGGCCAGCCCGCGCGCACCATGGCGCCGAAGACCGCGTCGGCGACGCGCAGCCCGGCGGGACGGCGGCCGGGGCCCCGGGCGAGCACGGGCACGATATGCGGATGGGCCCGCAGCGCCGCGCGGTAGGAGAGCCCCCAGTCGTAGAGGGCGGTGCGCCAGTCCCGGGTGTCCCCGGGGTCGAACATCGACAGATCGACCTGGGCGCTGACCGCGTCCGCGACGGCCTCCAGTATCTCGTCCTTGGTCCGGAAGTGGTTGTAGAGCGACGGGCCGCTGACCCCGAGTTCGGCGGCGAGCCGGCGGGTGGAGACCGCTTCGAGCCCCTCGGCGTCCACCAGGGCGCCCGCCGCGGCGACGATGCGGTCCCGGCTGAGAAGGGGCTTGCGGGGTCTGGCCATGGGGCACATAGTAGAGCCGCCGTATAAAACTAGCAGTGGTAGTTAAAGGCGATGGCCGAGATGGCCGAGAGGGGCGGGCGCGATGGATCTGGGCTTGAGTTCCGAGCAGTCGGCGGTACGGCGGCTCGCCGAGGAGTTCGTCCGGCGCGAGGTCGCCCCGTACGCCACCGCCTGGGACCGGGCGGAGAGCGTCGACCGGGGCATCGTCCGCCACCTGGGCGAACTGGGCTTCCTGGGGCTGACCGTCGACGAGGCGTACGGCGGATCGGGCGGTGACCATCTGACGTACTGCCTGGTCACCGAAGAGCTGGGGCGCGGCGACTCCTCCGTGCGCGGCATCGTCTCGGTCTCCCTCGGCCTGGTCGCCAAGACGATCGCCGCCTGGGGCGACGAGGAGCAGAAGCGCGCCTGGCTGCCGCGGCTCACCTCCGGCGACGCGCTCGGCTGCTTCGGGCTCACCGAGCCGGGCACCGGCTCCGACGCGGGGAATCTGACCACCCGCGCGGTCCGGGACGGCGGCGACTACCTGCTCACCGGCACCAAGATGTTCATCACCAACGGCACCTGGGCGGATCTGGCGCTGGTCTTCGCGAGGGCCGGCGACGTCCCGGGGCACCGGGGCGTCTCCGCCTTCCTGGTGCCCACCGACAGCCCCGGACTGACCAGGACGCCGGTGCACGGCAAGCTCGGGCTGCGCGGCCAGGCCACCGCCGAGCTGGCGCTCGACCGGGTCAGGGTGCCCGCGTCCGCCCTGCTCGGGCCGGAGGGCAAGGGGTTCTCGGTCGCGATGTCCGCACTCACCAAGGGGCGGATGTCGGTCGCCGCGGGCTGTGTCGGCATCGCCCAGGCGGCGCTGGACGCGGCCGTCGGCTACGCCGGGGAGCGGGAGCAGTTCGGCCGCCCCATCGCGGGCCATCAGCTGGTGCAGGAGCTGATCAGCGATATCTCCGTGGACGTGGCCGCGGCCCGGCTGCTGACCTGGCGGGTGGCGGATCTGATCGACCGCGGCGCCGACTTCGCCACCGCCGCGTCCCAGGCCAAGCTGTACGCCTCCGAGGCCGCCGTCCGGGCGGCCAACAACGCGCTCCAGGTCTACGGTGGCTATGGCTATATCGACGAGTACCCGGTCGGAAAGCTGGTCCGGGACGCCCGGGTGATGACACTCTACGAAGGCACGAGCCAGATCCAGAAGCTGATCATCGGCCGGGCGCTGACGGGGGTCTCGGCCTTCTGACGGGAGGCCCGCTCCCAAGGCGGCCCGGGCCCCGACCCGGGTCCCGGTCCCGGCCTCGGTCTCGACCCGGGTTCCGCCCCGGCCTCGGTCCGGGTCCCGGCCTCGGTCCGGGCCCCGATTCCGGTCCCGGTCCAGACCTCGTCCGGGCCCCGGCCCCGCCGAGGCGGCGGCCCGCCCGGTCGCGACGGAGCTAAGCGCTTGCTCACCGTCGGGGTATGGTGATTCCCCCTGATGAGCCGAAGGAGAGCCGATGAGCGCGGCCGACGACACGACGCCCGCCCCCGGGGCCGATGGCCCCGAGGACGTTCCGTGGGGCGACGTGGCGCCCGAGGCGGCGAGGAGACTCCTCGTCGCCGCGGTCGAGGCGTTCGCCGAGCGGGGCTATCACGCCACCACCACCCGCGATATCGCCGGCCGGGCCGGCATGAGCCCGGCCGCGCTCTACATCCACTACAAGACCAAGGAGGAGCTGCTCCACCGGATCAGCAGCCTCGGCCACACCCGGGCGCTCCAGGTCCTGTCCGCCGCCGCCGAGCGCGACGGCACCCCGGGGGAGCGGCTCGCCGACGCCGTCGCCTCCTTCGTCCGCTGGCACGCCCGGCGCCATGACACGGCCCGGGTGGTGCAGTACGAACTGGACGCGCTCGCGCCCGGGCACCGCACCGAGATCGTCGCCCTGCGCCGCCGCAGCGACGCCGTGATCCGCGAGATCATCCGCGAGGGGGTGGAGACGGGCGAGTTCGACGTGCCGGACGTGCCGGGGACGACTCTGGCGGTGCTCTCCCTCTGTATCGACGTCGCCCGCTGGTTCAACGTCAACGGCCGGCGCACCCCCGACGAGGTCGGGGCGCTCTACGCGGACCTGGTGCTGAGGATGGTCTCTGCCGGGCGCTGACCCGCCGGGCCTGTCCGGCCGGGGCGGCTCAGAAGTAGTACCGGGACACCGACTCCGCCACGCACACCGGCTTCTCCCCGCCCTCGCGCTCCACCGTCACCAAGGCGACCACCTGGACCCCGCCGCCCGCCTCCGTGACCTCCTTGAGCGTGACGGCGGCGCGCACCCGGGAGCCGACCGGGACGGGAGCGGGGAAGCGGACCTTGTTCGTCCCGTAGTTCAGGCCCATCCTCATGCCCTCGACCCGCAGCACCTGCGGGACCAGCAGCGGCAGCAGCGACAGCGTCAGATAGCCGTGGGCGATGGTGCTCCCGAACGGCCCGTCGGCCGCCCGCGCGGGATCGACATGGATCCACTGGTGGTCGCCGGTGGCGTCGGCGAAGAGGTCGATCCGCCGCTGGTCGACCTCCAGCCAGTCGCTGGTGCCCAGCGGCTCGCCGACCCCGGCACGCAGCTCGTCCGCTGAGGTGAAGATCCTGGGCGCGGCCATGGGCGTCGGTCCCTGCCTCTGGGGTCTCTGGGTCTCTGGGGTCTCTGGGGAGCTTTCGGGAAATCTCTCGGACGGTCGGTACGGCGCGGTATGGCACGGTAGGGAGCGGTACGGCGCCCGCCCCATCAGATGTCCGAGCGCTTGCTCAGCATGCTCGGGCGGGGGTCCCGTGTCAACGGACCACCCGGGTAGGGTTCGAGAGGTGCCCCCTACAACCGACACCGGCCACGAACTCACGGTCGGCCAGCTCTCACAGCGCAGCGGAGCCGCCGTGTCGGCCCTGCACTTCTACGAGTCGAAAGGGCTGATCCACAGCCGTCGTACGAGTGGGAACCAGCGCCGCTACAGCAGGGACACCCTGCGGCGGGTGGCGTTCGTCCGGGCCGCGCAGCGGGTCGGCATCCCGCTCGCCACCATCCGTCACGCGCTGGCGGAGCTGCCGGAGGAGCGGACACCCGACCGGGACGACTGGGCGCGGCTGTCCCACACCTGGCGCCGGGAACTGGACGAGCGCATCAAGCAGCTGGGACGGCTGCGGGACACCCTCACCGAGTGCATCGGCTGCGGCTGCCTCTCCTTGGAGACCTGCGCGCTCTCCAACCCCGAGGACGCCTTCGGCCGCCGGCGGCCGGGCTCCAGGCTGATGCCGGGCCCGCTGTGGGAGGCCGGGCAGAGCGCGGGCGACGAGGGGACGGCGTCCCCCGCCCGGACGGAGGGCCGGACCGCCCCGGCGTCCGACTGCGCGGGCCCCGACGGCTGCTGACCGACCGGTCCGCGCCCATCGGCCGAGGCGGGCCCGCACCCCCGTGTCAGGCCCGCCCCTCGCGACGCCCCCGCCATCCATCGGCGGCGCGCGCGTGGGGTCCACTGTCCAGGGCCCGAATTGGGTGGGGCCACCCGTTTTCCGTCTGCTACGACTCCGGGCGCTCCGCCACCGGGGCACGACGCCGCGCCCCGTACCCGCCCGGTTGGAGGCGCGCGGGATCCACGGGAAGTTCCGGCGGCGGAAGGGCGCGTGCGCCTCCGGGGCGCACGCGCACCAGAAGTCAGGCGACCGAGGCGAGCACCTCGCGCCGGGCGGCCCGCTGGGCCGCCGCGACCGCGTCGTCCGTCAGCACCGGGCGGGGGACGACGATCCCGCAGTCCGTGCAGACGGGGCCGGTCCAGGGGTCGTTCACCAGATCGTGCCGCCACACGATCGCCGCCGTACCGCAGACCGGGCAGTCGGCGCCGGGCTCCCCCGCCAGCGCGTCGACCAGCCGCCTCAGCACTTCGTCGAGCGGCACCGAGGGGTGCTCCCGGGGACTGTCGCAGCGGGCCACACCGCTGCCGCCCCACACATGCCGGTGCCATTCGTCGGAGGACGCCAGCCGCCGCAGGCCGTCGTGCTTCTCCCGCTTGCGGCGGTCGGCGAACTCCTCCTCGTACGCGAGCCATACCGCCCGCGCCCGTTCCAACTCGTCCAGCGCGGCCACCAGCCGCACCGGGTCGGGAGACCTGTCCTCGGGCCCGAAGCCGTGCCGGGCGCACAAATGGTCCCAGGTCGCGCGGTGCCCGTAAGGGGCGAACCGCTCAAGGCACTTGCGCAGGGAATAGCGCCGCAGTGCCAGGTCGCACCGCGGATCGCGCACCTGTCTCGCAAGACTCCGGAAACCGGCCATCGTCACCGCCACCTCCGTCGCTGCTACTTCGGCGTCGAGGAATGGACGTACGAACGCCCGATCCGGCTCCATCGGAAATCCGATCGAGCCCCGAGCACATGTCCCGGACGTCCCGGGAACCGGCTCGGGCACGGTACGCGCCTCCTCGTACAGTCCGCCTGCCCCAAAAGGCCCACGCCGAACGGCCCTCTGACGAACGAACGATCGTCTTCCGCACTTGGTTCCTGGCATCGGGCCGCGGACTGCCGCCGTGGCGCGATTCCATCGCCTTGCCGGGCCCGGCCGGAGGCCCGCGCCCGCGGCGTTCAGTCGCCCAGGTCGCCCGCCGCCACGATCAGCCGGGCCAGCTCCTCGTGGCAGATGTCACCGTGCGCGCCCGACGGCGGAGCCCCGCGCCGGACCACCGACGAGACGTCGACGCTCACACACCCTTTCCTGGGCAGCGCCCCGGTGAGCGCCTCGTCGAGGGAGAGCCGGACCGCGGACGCGACTCCGTGGATCCCGCCGTGCCCGACGGCCCACCAGCGCCGGTCGCCGACGGCGTCCGGGCCGGGGGAGCGGTCGTCGTGCGCCGGGGCCGACGCCACCGGGTACAGCGCGCCCAGCGCGCCGTCGTACCGGGAGTGGCAGGCCACCACGGGCCCGTCGACCCGCTGCTCCATGGTGCGCAGCGCCCCCGACCTGCCGGGCGCGTGCGGCAGCCGGGAGGCGAACGCGTACTGCGAGAACGCGCCCTGGAGCAGCGTCACCGACTTCACCGTCCGCACCTCGTCGGGCAGCCCGCGCAGGGCGAACGCGACCAGTCTGGCGCCCTGCCCGTGGCCCACCAGATGGACCCGCAGCGCCGGGCGGCTCCGCGCCAGCTGGCCGAGGAGCGGGCCGAGCCCCAGCTCGCCGACGGCGCCCGCACGCCGCTTGAGCGCGTAGTAGGTGGTCTGGCGCAGCAGCTCACGCGCCCCGAGCCAGATCCGCGGCGAACCGCCGTACGGGTCGGGACCGCCGTACGGGTCAGCACCGCCGTACGGGTTGGGACCGCCGTACGGTTCCGGGCTGTACGGTCCCGGGCCGCGCGACCCCTCCGACGCCTCCCACCCCTCCGACCACGCCGGCGCGGGTGGTTCCGCCGTGCCCACCGCCTCCAGCGCCCCGGCGAACCTCCGGCACAGCGACAGCGGATCCTCGAAGAGCACGGCGGGCGGGCCCTGCTCGTCGCCGGGGAGGTCGTCGGTGAAGCAGCGGGACTCCAGACCGCCCGCCGGGGCCCGGGCGATCCGCCGCGCCAGCCGTCCGAACTCGCCGACGGCCGCCGCCGAGTCGGGCCGTACCGCGAGCAGCTCCGCGAGCCGTGCCACGGTCTCCTCGTGCCCGGGGAAGAGCGTGAGCAGCGCCCGGCGGGTCCCGGCGTCCAGACCGCCGCCCACGGGCCCGCCCGGCGGGGGCAGCAGACGGACCGGTGGTTCGTCCGGGAACGTCATCGACGGCCAGCCCACCCCCGCGTACCCCGGCCGCACCCCCCGGCCCACCAGCCCCGGAAAGGCGGCGAAGAACGCCGCGTACAGCTCGTACGCCGCCTTCGGTGACTGATTCCGGCCGTGGGCGAACATCACCAGGTCGGTGACCTCCATGTCCAGCAGCCGGTGCCGCTGCTCCGGGTCGACGTCGCCGTCCCGGTCGAAGCCGATGTCCTGATACGGTCCCACGCCGTCCATCCGCGCCACGACCGTCCCCCTCCCCCGTGGTGCCCCCGCCCCTCGCGCGGGACCCGTCAGCAGGATCCTGCGCAAGGGGCAGTTCGGCCACACCTCGGACGGGACGGGATCAGATCCGGTCGGCCGCCGTGATCCGGGGGAGATGTATCAGTACGTCGTACGTGGACCGCAAACGGACCGGGACGGGCGATTCGGGCCACGCGTTGCCGATGCTGCGGGTGGGGCGGGTGAGATCCAGCCAGCGGCGGGCGGCGGGATCCGCCGTACGCAGATCGAGGTAGTAGTTCCCCGCCATGACGCGTTCCAGCGTCTCCTCGTTGGAGCCGGGCTCCGGCGGCCCCACCTCGAAGCGGCGGAACGGTTCCGCCGGGTCGGCCAGATCCAGTGCGTTGAACGACCCCGCGCCGAAGGTGAAACCGGCCGCGACGTACGCGTCCCCGACCAGGTCCCGGATGAACGCGCCCTGCACCTTCGGATACAGATCCGGCCGCGGCGGTACGTATCCCACATGCTCGTTGTGCGCCGACAGCAGCACCTTGTGTCCGGTCCGCCGATGCCACCACACGGTGTTCTCGGCCATGATCAGGTCCCGGTACCGCATCATCCGCCGGGAATCCTCCGGGTCGTAGTAGTCGTGGGAGTACAACGTCCCCACCTGCGCGATGGCGCGGGCGTGCTGGAGCATCCAGCCCCGTTCCCCGGCCGGAGCCGATGCCCCGTCCCCGGCCTCGGCCGGCGCGGCCGTCAGCAGCTCCAGGGCCTGCCGTACGTCCTCCGCCAGCGCCCGCCGCTCCGCCGCCGGCCGGGCCATCCGCTCGGTGATCGTCTCGTCCACCGACCCCGTCGGCCGGGAGGCCGCGTACAGCTCCCGGATCCGGGGCAGCAGCGCCGGATGCCGGGCCGCGACGTAACGGGTGACCGTGTCGAACAGTTCGGGGCCCGCGTAGGCGCAGTCGTTGCCCACGAACCGCACCGGCTGGTCCGGATGCCGGATGTTGTACTGCCGCATCCAGCGGAACAGATCCAGGAACTCACGGGTGCGCCAGGAGAAGTAGCTGTGCTGGAACTCCTCGCGCATGATTCGCTCGATATCGCCCTCTCCGCGCACGACGTAGGAGTCGATCCGGAGACCGGTACTCCAGGGCGCCTCCAGTGCGAAGGCCCTGAAGCCGCGCCGCTCCACCAGGTGCTGGAAGACGCGGTTCTTCGTCCGGAAGAACTCACCGGAGTTGTGGGTGGCCTCGCCGACCCCGACGATCGCCGCGGAGCCGATCATCCGCTCCAGCGGGCGCAGATCGGCCAGCGGGCGGGCGGCCCGGCGCAGCGCGGGCAGGGGGTCGGCCGGAAGGCGCCGGAGTAAGGGGGCGGCCGAGGCGGGGGCGGCGCCCGTGCCCACCACGAGCGCCGTCGCGGACACCGCGCCCAGCAGGATCCGCCGGGACACACCGCGGGACGTATCGGCCGTCGAAGGACCGGCTGTCGAAGGACCGGCTGTCGAAGGACCGGCTGTCGAAGTATCGGTCGTCGTAGGACCGGTCGTCGTAGGACCGGTCGTCGTAGGACCGGTCGGGATGATCGTCATACGTCCCAGCCTGTCGCCCGCGATCTTGGCGGACCATCCGGCGGGCCCCCGGCCCCGGGGTGGGGATGTCCGCACTCCCCGGGTGGGGGTGCCCACAGTCCCGTGCCCGCCGACCCGGCACGATCGACGGGCCCGGGACAACGGGACACCGGTCAGTACCGCAGATACCGCCGTCGTACGGCACGGAACGCGGTCAGGCCCTCCTGCCACGCGCCCACGATCTCGTCCGTCCCCGCGCCCGCGTCCACCATCGTGCGGACCGTCGCCGAGCCGGTGAGGGTGTCGAGCCAGGTCGGGTTGGACCGCAGCCAGGCGAAGTCGCGCCAGCTCCGTCTCGCGGTGACCAGCAGCCCGATCCCGGTCCGCACGGGGTCGAAGGCGGCCCGGTCGTGGACGTGGAGCTGGACCCCGCCGACCGTCTTCCCCTGGTGTTTGCCGAACGTCGGGGCGAAGTACGCCTCCCGGAACCGGATCCCGGGCAGCCCGAGCGCGTTGGCCGCCTCCGCCCACCGCCCGTCGATGCCCGGGGCGCCCAGCAGTTCGAACGGGCGGGTGGTGCCCCGGCCCTCGGACAGCTCCGTGCCCTCGAAGAGGCAGGTCCCGCCATAGACGAGGGCCGTGTCGGGGGTGGGCATATTGGGGCTCGGCGGCACCCACGGCAGTCCGGTGGTGTCGAAGAAGTCGGAGCGCCGCCAGCCCGACATCCGTACCGTCGCCAGCTCCACCGGGCGGTCCTTCAGGAACTCCCCGTTGAACAGCCGGGCCAGTTCGGCGACGGTCATCCCGTGCGTCTGCGGGATCGGACGGCGGCCGACGAAGGACGAGTACCGCATGTCCAGCACCGGACCGAGCGCCGTCCGGCCCGTCATCGGATTGGGCCGGTCGAGCACGACGAATCGTTTCCCCGCGAGCGCCGCCGACTCCATGCAGTCGAACAGCGTCCAGATATAGGTGTAGAAGCGCGCGCCCACGTCCTGGATGTCGAAGACGACGGTGTCGACGCCCGACGCCGTGAAGACATCGGCGAGCGGCTGTCCCGATTTGCGGTACGTGTCGTAGACCGGCAGCCCGGTCGCCGGGTCGTCGTACCGCCCCTCCGAACCGCCCGCCTGCGCGGTGCCCCGGAAACCGTGCTCCGGGCCGAAGACGGCGACGAGGTCCACCCGGTCGTCGGCGTGCATCACATCGACCACATGGCGTACGTCGGAGGTCACCCCGGTCGGGTTGGTGACCACACCGACGCGCTCCCCGGCGAGCAGCGCGTAGCCGTCGGCCGCGAGCCGGTCGAAGCCGGTACGGACCCGGCCGCGCCGGTCGCGGTCCCGGTGGCCCGCACCGTCCCCCGCCTCGTCCGCCCGTGCCGCGGATCCGGCGGCGGCGAGCGCGCCCGCCGCGCCGCCCGCGCCCAGAAGTCCCCGTCGTGACAAGCTCATACGACTCCTCGGTGTCCAGACTCTCCGATGATCGGACTGTGCGTCCCGCACGCTAGTACGGTCCGCGCGGTCGCGGAACGACCTCGTCCGGGGATCCTCTTCCGTACCGGATACCAACCGCTTAGTCTGTGGCCCCGATCCGGTGGCAGGGATGGTGCGGAGGCTTCCATGGACGCAGTACGGGGCGCGGCGGTGGTCGTCACGGGCGCGGGTGGCGGTATCGGTGCCGCGCTGGCCCGCAGGTTCGCGGCGGAGGGCGCCCGGGTCGTCGTCAACGACGTCGACGCGGCGAAGGCCCGGACGGTGGCGGCGGAGATCGGCGGGATCGCCGTCCCCGGGGACGCCTCCGGGATCGTCCCGGCCGCCCGGGAGGCGCTCGGCGGCACGGTCGACGTCTACTGCGCCAACGCGGGAACGCCCGCGCCGGGTGACGCGTACGCCGGTGAGGACGTCTGGGCCACGGCCTGGGACGTCAATGTCATGGCCCATGTCCGGGCGGTACGGGAGCTGCTGCCGGCCTGGCTGGAGCGGGGTGAAGGACGCTTCGTCGCCACGGTCTCCGCCGCCGGACTGCTCTCCATGATCGGCGCGGCGCCCTACAGCGTCACCAAGCACGCCGCGTACGCCCACGCCGAATGGCTGTCGCTGACCTACCGCCACCGGGGCCTCAAGGTTCACGCGATCTGCCCGTCCGGGGTGCGTACGGACATGCTCACGGCGGCCGGGACCGCGGGTGAGCTGGTCCTCGCACCGGACGCGGTGGAGCCGGAGGCCGTCGCCGACGCCCTCTTCGAGGGGATCGCGGCGAGGCGCTTCCTGATCCTGCCCCATCCCGACGTGGCCCGTTTCTATCAGGGGCGGGCCGCCGAACCCGACCGCTGGCTGTCCGGGATGAACCGGATCCAGCGGAAGTGGGAGGGGGCCGGGGAGTGACCGCGGCCGCCCGCGCGACCTACTCGGACGGTCCTGCCGGGGACGGCCGCGGCGGCGGATGGGAGGATCCCGGGGTGGACGGCCCCGGATCCCGTACGGAAGCCGCCCCCGGACCGGACGACGCGTACGAACAGCACGAACAGCACGAGAAGCACGAACAGCGCGAAGAGGACGAAAGGCGGTAGGCGGCATGGCGAGGACGACCGGCGGCGACGACGCCCCCGTACCGCGGAAGCTGCTCTCGGCCGCCACCCGGCTCTTCGCGGAGCACGGCTACGACGGCACCTCCGTCCAGGAGATCGTCGAGGCGGCCGGCGTCACCAAGGGCGCCCTGTACCACTACTTCGGCTCGAAGGAGGACCTCCTCCAAGAGGTCTACGGGCGGATGCTCCGCCTTCAGCAGGAACGCCTCGACGCCTTCGCCGACGCGGACGAACCCGTGGAGGTCCGGCTGCGTGCCGCCGCCGCCGACGTGGTCGTCACGACGATCGAGAACCTTCAGGACGCGCATATCTTCTTCCGCTCCATGCACCATCTCTCGCCCGAGAGGAACAAGCAGGTACGGGCGGAACGCCGGCGCTACCACGAGCGGTTCCGGGCGCTGGTGGAGGAGGGACAGACGAGCGGCGTGTTCTCCGACGCGACCCCCGCGGACCTGGTGGTGGACTACCACTTCGGCTCGGTCCACCAGCTGTCGACCTGGTACCGCCCGACCGGTCCGCTGACGAAACAGCAGGTCGCGGACCATCTGGCGGATCTGCTGATGAGGGCGCTGCGTCCCTGACGCCGGGCACCGTACGGGCCCGCGCCCCTCACGCGCCTACCGTCCCGTCATCGGTACCGGGCCAGCTCGCGCCGGGCCAGTGACCGCTGATGGACCTCGTCCGGGCCGTCCGCCAGCCGCAGTGTCCGCGCCGCCGCCCACAGCTCGGCCAGGGGAGTGTCCTGCCCGACTCCGCCGCCCCCGTGCAGCTGGACGGCGCGGTCGACGATCTCCGCCACCGCGCGCGGTGTGGCGATCTTGATGGCCTGGATCTCCGTATGGGCGCCGCGGTTGCCGACGGTGTCCATCAGCCAGGCGGTCTTCAGGACCAGCAGCCGGAGCTGCTCGACCGTCACCCGGGCGTCGGCGATCCAGTTCCGTACCACCCCCCGGTCGGACAGCGGCCCGCCGAATGCGGTACGGGACACCGCGCGCTCGCACATCAGCGCGATCGCCCGCTCGGCCATCCCGATCAGCCGCATGCAGTGGTGGATCCGGCCGGGACCCAGCCGGGCCTGGGCGATCGCGAACCCGCCGCCCTCCTCGCCGACCACCTGCGAAACGGGCACCCGGACACCGTCGAAGACCACCTCGGCATGGCCGCCGTGGGCGTGGTCCTCGTATCCGTACACCGTCATGGCCCGGACGATCCGTACCCCGGGGGTGTCGCGCGGCACCAGCACCATGGACTGGCGGCGCCGGACGTCGGGGCCGTCCGGGTCGGTCATGCCCATCACGATGAAGACGGCGCACGCCGGGTTCATCGCGCCGGAGATGTACCACTTGCGGCCGTTGATCACATACTCGTCGCCGTCCCGCTCGATCCGGGTCCTGATGTTGGTCGCGTCGGACGAGGCGACCTCGGGCTCCGTCATCGCGAACGCCGACCGGATCTCGCCCGCGAGCAGGGGACGCAGCCAGCGCTCGCGCTGCTCCTCGGTCCCGAACTGGGCCAGTACCTCCATGTTCCCGGTGTCGGGCGCGGCGCAGTTGACGGCCGTGGGGCCCAGGTGCGGGCTGTGGCCGGTCAGCTCGGCGAGCGGCGCGTACTGGAGATTGGTGAGCCCGGCGCCGTACTCCGCGTCCGGGAGGAAGAGGTTCCACAGGCCCCGGCGGCGGGCCTCGGCCTTCAGCTCGTCGACCACCGGCGGGGTGTCCCACGGGGAGGCCGGCCGGGCCCGCTGCTCCGCCGCGACCGGCTCGGCGGGCAGGACGCGCTCCGTCATAAAGGCCCCGAGCCGGGTCCGCAGCTCCTCGGTGCGTTCGTCGAATGCGAAGTCCACGGGGGTCAGCCCTCCTGAAAGGTGGTCAGTCCCCGCTCGACGAGGACGGGGACGAGTTCACCGATCCGGTCGAAACCGGGTCCCACGGTCCGGCCGAGGGTGAAGCGGTAGTGGATGCCCTCCAGGATCACGGCCAGCTTGAACCAGGCGAAGGCGGTGTACCAGGAGATGGCGGAGGTGTCGCGGCCCGAGCGGGTGGCGTACCGCTCGACCAGCTCGCCGACCGGGGGATGGCCCGGCGCCGACGCGATATCGCCGATGGGGGCGTCGGGCACGTCCAGCGGTTGGCTGTAGACCGCGAGCAGCCCCAGATCGGTCAGCGGATCGCCCAGGGTGGACATCTCCCAGTCCAGGACGGCCGTGATCCGGTCGTCCGGTCCGACCAGGACGTTGTCGAGCCGGAAGTCGCCGTGGACGATCGCGGGCGCGGGGGAGCGGGGGAGGGCGCGGCCGAGCAGGGCGTGGAGTTCGTCGATCCCGTCGAGCGGTCGGCTGCGGGAGGCGGCGAGCTGCTTGCCCCAGCGGCGCACCTGCCGGTCGAGAAAGCCCTCGGGCCGGCCGAAGTCCCCGAGCCCGACGGCCTCGGGGGTCACGGCGTGCAGATCGACGAGGGTGTCCAGCAGTCCGAAGAGCGTGGCGCGGGTGCGGTCGGGGCCGAGGCCGGAGAGCTGCGCCGCGCGGCGGTACGGGGTCCCCTCCACGTACTCCATGACGTAGAACGGCGCCCCGGTCACGGTCTCGTCCGAGCACAGGAGCAACGGCCGGGGCACGGGGACGGGCGTCGGGTACAGGGCGCTGATGACCCGGTACTCGCGGCGCATGTCGTGCGCGGTGGCCAGGACATGACCGAGCGGAGGCCGCCGGACGACCCAGCGGCCCGTGCCGTCGGTGACGTCGTACGTCAGATTGGACCGCCCGCCCTCGATCAGCCGCGCCTCCAGCGGCCCGCTCACCAGCCCGGGCCGCTCACGCTCCAGCAGCTCGCGGAGCTTCCCGGGATCGAGACCCGGTGGGGGTGCGAAGCTCATGACGGTGCCACCTCCGGCTGCGACGGAACGGACCACCCGATAATGACCGACCAGTCGGTATGCAGTCCACCCCCGCGCCTTTTCGGATGGCGGCGCGAGCCCGGGTATCCGGGGGCGCGAGAATCCGCATACGACGCGCGCTCGACGCACGGGCTCAGATATCCAGGGGCGCGGGGAACTGCGCGACAAGCCACCTCCGGCCTGCGGCCGACGTGCGGGCTCAGATATCCAGGGGCGCGGGGAACTGCGCGACAAGCCACCTCCGGCCTGTGGCCGACGTGCGGGCTCAGGTATCCAGGGGCGCGGGGAACTGCGCGACAAGCCACGGACCGGCCGCGGTCGGCGACGGCGCCTCGGGGGCACCACGCACCCCAAAAAAAGAGAAGGCGTTACCGCAGAAGCGACCCCGCCGCCAGCGCGAGCGCCACGGCGCAGCCCGTCGCCAGCGCCGCCGTCCGTCCCGACAGCGCCACCGGTCGCGATGTGGCCCGCAGCGCCCGGGTGCGATGGTGCGCCACCCCCAGGAAGGCCACCCAGACCGCCACCCCCGCCCCCCACCCCGCGATGGCCGTCGTGTCCGTCGCCCCGCTCGCGACCTGACGCGTCGCCAGTACCGCCACCACGGTGAACGCCAGTGCCGTACGCCGCCACGCGAGCCGGGTCCGCTCCGGCTGGAGCCCGGGGTCACGCGCCCCCGCGTCCCGCGCCCCGGCCGTTCCGGGGCCCGGGCCCGTCACCGTCCGCCCTCCCACCCCATCAACACCACGACCACCATCACCACGGCGACCAGCGCCACCACCAGACTCAGCAGCGCGGGCAGCTTGGAGACCGGCAGATCCTCGCCCCGCCGCATCGCCCGTTCGCACCGGATCCAGTGGTTCACTGCCCGCAGCGCGCACAGCACCCCGGCTCCCAGCAGCCCGAGCGCCATCGATGCCCGGACCGCCCATGGCAGATCCGGCAGGAACTGGTCGACCGCGAACCCGCCCGCTATCAACGCGAGCGCCGTCCGCAACCAGGCCAGGAACGTCCGCTCATTGGCGAGTGAGAACCGGTAGTCGGGGGTCTGCCCCTCGTCCCGTACCCGCTCGGGCCTGAACCACAGCCGAAGGCTCCGTACCCTGTCCATCATCTTTCGGACGATACCCGCACCAAGATCACCCGGCTCCGTGGCGAGAATTACGCCCCCACAGTGTTGTATTCCGGCCATCGATCCTCATCCGGCGACATCGCTACCGCTATCACCGCCGATACCGCCACCCCCCCGAAGCCGCAGCCGCTCCCACGCCGCCAGCCCGTCCGGCGCCCACTCCCAGCTCGTCAGCCTGCGCTCCACCTCCTCATCCGGCAGAAAGTCCCACCAGGCGATCTCCTCCTCCTGAGGCCGGACCGGAAGGGTGCAACGAACCTGGTAGACCGCCGACCACCAGGAGCCGAGCCCGGTTCCGGAGTCGTACCGGAAGGTGAAAAGCGGCTCGGGCCGGGGTAGGCCCTCGACCCCCAGCTCCTCCTCCGCCTCGCGCAGCGCCGCGTCGTCGTACGTCTCGCCCGCGCCCACGACCCCGCCCACGAACATGTGGTACCGCGACGGGAAGACCCGCTTGTCCGCCGCCCTGCGGTGGACGAAGACCCGGTCCCGTCCGTCCCGGACCAGGACGAAGGCGACGCGATGGAACAGCCCGCGCGCGTACGCCTCCCCCCGGGTCGCCCGGCCGGTCACCCGGTCGGCGTCGTCCACGATGTCGACCAGCTCCTGTTCGGTACCCATACGCCCATTTCACCAGGGGTCCCCGCCGTGCCCACCGCCCGCGCCCGGCCTGTTGACTTGCCGTCGGCCGGTACCGAAGATCGGAGCCGCGACCGCACCGGGAATCGCGCCGGGCGGGCAGGAGACGGGGAGACATGGCGTACGACGCGGATGTGATCGTGATCGGGGCCGGTCTCGCCGGTCTGGTGGCCACCGCCGAACTCGTCGCCGCCGGACGGACGGTCATCGTCCTCGACCAGGAACCCGAGCAGTCGATCGGCGGCCAGGCGCACTGGTCCTTCGGCGGCCTCTTCCTCGTCGACTCGCCCGAACAGCGCAGGCTGCGGATCCACGACAGCCAGGAACTCGCCTACCAGGACTGGCTCGGCACCGCCGGTTTCGACCGGGAGGACGAGGACCGGTGGCCGCGGCGATGGGCCGCCGCCTATGTCGACTTCGCCGCCGGGGAGAAGCGGTCCTGGCTGCGCGAGCACGGCGTGCGGTTCTTCCCCGTGGTCGGCTGGGCCGAACGCGGCGGCTACACGGCCACCGGCCACGGCAACTCGGTGCCCCGGTTCCATATCGTCTGGGGCACCGGGCCCGGCCTGACCGCCCCCTTCGAGCGGCGGGTCATGGAGGGCGTCGAGCAGGGGCTCGTACGGCTCTGCTTCCGGCACCGCGTCACCGGCCTCGGCACCACCGACGGCGTGCTCGACACCGTCAGCGGCGAGGTGCTGGAGCCCTCGGCCGCCGAACGCGGCACCGCGAGCAGCCGGGAGGTCGCCGGGGCGTTCGAACTCCGGGCCCAGGCCGTCGTCGTCGCCTCCGGCGGCATCGGCGGCAACCACGACCTGGTCCGCGCCCAGTGGCCGGGACGCCTCGGGGCACCGCCGCGAACCATGCTCTCCGGAGTCCCGGCCCATGTCGACGGGCTGATGCTGGGCATCGCCGAGCGCGCCGGGGCGAGCCATGTGAACCGGGACCGGATGTGGCACTACACCGAGGGCGTCGAGAACTGGAACCCGGTCTGGGCCCGGCACGGCATCCGGATCCTGCCCGGCCCCTCGTCGCTCTGGCTCGACGCGCGCGGACGCCGGCTCCCCGTACCCCTCTTCCCCGGCTTCGACACCCTCGGCACGCTGGAACACATCGTGGCCTCGGGGTACGACCACACCTGGTTCGTCCTCGACCAGAAGATCATCGGGAAGGAGTTCGCGCTCTCCGGCTCCGAGCAGAACCCGGATCTGACCGGCCGGTCGGTGCGCGGAGTGCTCCAGCGAGCCCGGGCGGACGTCCCGGGACCGGTCCGGGCGTTCATGGAGCACGGCCCGGACTTCGTGGTGGAGAAGGATCTGGGGGCGCTGGTGCGCGGGATGAACGCGCTCACCGGCGACACCCTGATCGACGAGACGGCGCTGCGCCGCGAGATCGTCGCCCGGGACCGGGAGATCCGCCATCCGTTCACCAAGGACCTCCAGGTGACGGCGGTCCGCGGGGCCCGGAAGTACCTCGGCGACCGGCTGATCCGTACGGCCGCGCCGCACCGGATCCTCGACCCGTCGGCCGGTCCGCTGATCGCGGTACGGCTGCGGGTGCTGACCCGCAAGTCGCTGGGGGGTCTGGAGACGGATCTGTCGTCGCGGGTCCTGGGCTCCGACGGGGAGCCGCTGGCCGGACTGTACGCGGCGGGGGAGGCAGCCGGGTTCGGCGGCGGCGGGGTGCACGGCTACCGCTCCTTGGAGGGCACCTTCCTCGGCGGCTGCCTGTTCTCGGGGCGCGCGGCCGGGCGCGCGGCGGCGGAGGCGGTCCGCGGGTAGCGCCCCCGTACAACGGGCATCGCCTCCGTACGGGAACGTCCCGCGGCGGGGCGGACCCACCACGGGACGTTAGTCGTCGCGTCGTACGACACGGTCCGGCCGGCTGCCGGATACCGGGCTACAACACCAGCGACAGCAGCAGGACGCAGACGATACCGACGACCGAGATGATCGTCTCCATCACCGACCAGGTCTTGAGCGTCTGGCCGACATCCATGCCGAAGTACTCCTTCACCAGCCAGAAGCCGGCGTCGTTGACATGGCTGAAGAAGAGCGAGCCGGCGCCGATCGCCAGCACCAGCAGCGCCGAATCGGTGGTCGACATGCCGACCGCCAGCGGGGCCACCAGACCGGCGGCGGAGATCGTCGCCACGGTCGCCGAACCGGTCGCCAGCCGGATCGCCACCGCGATCAGCCAGGCCAGCAGCAGCGTCGGGATCGACCAGTTCTCGGAGAAGTCCAGGATCATCTGGCCCACACCGACGTCGATGAGGGTCTGCTTGAAACCGCCGCCCGCGCCGACGATCATCAGCACGCCCGCGATCGGGGCGAGCGACTTCTCGACGGTGGAGGAGATCCGGTCCTTGGTGAAGCCCGCCGCGCGGCCCAGCGTGAAGAGGCCCACGAGCACCGCGGCCAGCAGCGCGATCAGCGGCGAACCGATGACGTCCGTGACCTTCTGGACCGGGTTCTCCGGGTCGTCGATCACGATCTCGACCAGGGCGTTCGACAGCATCAGCACCACGGGCAGCAGCACCGTGAAGACGGTCGCGCCGAAGCCGGGCCGCTTGTCGAGGTCCTCGGAAGGACGGGCCGGGATCATGTTCTCCGGCGTCGGAATGTCCACCCAGCGCGCCGCGTACTTCGCGAAGACCGGACCGGCGATGATCACGGTCGGGATGGAGACCAGCACACCGAGGCCGAGCGTGACGCCCAGATTGGCGTCGAGGGCGTCGATCGCGACCAGCGGGCCGGGGTGCGGCGGGATCAGTCCGTGCATCACGGAGAGACCGGCGAGCGCCGGGATACCGATCCGCATCAGGGAGTAGTTGCCGCGCTTGGCCACCATCAGCACGACCGGGATCAGCAGCACGATGCCGACCTCGAAGAAGAGCGGCAGACCGATCACCGAGGCGATCAGCACCATCGCCCACGGCATGGTCGAGCCCTTGGCCCGGGCGAGGATGGTGTCGACTATCTGGTCACCGCCGCCGGAGTCGGCGAGCAGCTTGCCCAGGATGGCGCCGAGCGCGATGAGCACACCGACGCCCGCGACGGTGGAGCCGAGCCCCTTCGAGAAGGACTCGATGGCCTTGCCGAGCGGCGCCCCGGCGAAGGCGCCCAGCGCCAGCGACCCGATGGTCAGCGCCAGGAAGGCGTGCATTTTGTACTTGGTGATGAGCAGCACGATGACGGCGATGCCCGCCAGTACGGCGATACCGAGCTGGGCGTTACCGGCCGAGGTGATCGGCTCCAGGTCCGCTGCCAGCGTCTCGACGCTGAGACTGGTCACGGTGGTTCCTTACGGGAAACGAGGGTGTCGGGGACGAGGTGTGGGGGGTCCGGGGTTCCGGCGCGGCCGGGACCGGGCCCGGAGGCGTACCGGAAGGGCGGCGCCTCAGCCGGCGGGGGACCGGGCCACGAGCGCGGCCAGCGCCCGGGTGGTGATCTCCTCCGGGGAGCCGGAGACATCGACGGCGACGCCCGCCTCGTCCGGCTCCAGCGGCTCCAGCGCGGCGAACTGCGAGTCCAGCAGCGCCGTGGGCATGAAGTGCCCGCGCCGTGCCGTCATCCGGCGCTCGATGAGCGCCCGGTCGCCACTGAGGTGCAGAAAGACGGCGTCGGGCGCGGCGGCCCTGAGCCGGTCCCGGTAGGACCGCTTCAGGGCGGAGCTGGACACCACACCGCCGGCTCCGGCCCGGCCCCGCGCCCACGCGCCGATGGCGTCGAGCCAGGGCAGGCGGTCGCCGTCGTCGAGCGGGGTCCCGGCGGACATCTTCGCGATGTTCGCCGGCGGGTGGAAGTCGTCGCCCTCGGCGTACGGAACGCCCAGGGCGGCCGCGAGCAGGGGACCCACGGTGGTCTTCCCGGTCCCTGCCACGCCCATCACCACGACGACCTGGGGGGTGCGCGGGGTGCGCGAGGTGCTCATGTACGTATGCCTCACTTCTGACGTCGACTCCGGTGTCGACATCGGTCCGTCGCGCTACTGAAACCTATTAGGTACGACTTATTCAAGACGCCGAGACTCAAACGTCATACTTTTCGGGTGTGATCCTCGCCCCTTAGGCTTGCCTCATGACCACCGCGGGCCTTGGCCTCCATACACACGTGCTGGACACCCTTGGCCTCGCCATCACCGCGGGCGAGTATCCGCACGGCAGTGTGCTGCGGACCGACGAGATCGCCCAGGGCTTCGACGTCTCGCGCACCGTCGTCCGCGAAGTCGTCCGGGTCCTCGAATCGATGCGCCTGGTCGAGTCGCGGCGCCGGGTCGGTGTGACCGTGCGCCCCATCGAGGAGTGGAACGTCTACGACCCGAGAGTCATCCGCTGGCGGCTCGCGGGCACCGACCGGCCCCGTCAGCTCCGCTCCCTCACCGTGCTGCGCTCCGCGATCGAACCGGTCGCCGCCGGACTCGCCGCCCTCAACGCCACCCCCGAGCAGTGCGCCGAGCTGACCGGCTGCGCCCTCGGCATGGTGGAGACCTCGCGCGGCCAGCAGCTGGAGGCGTACCTCCGGCACGACATCGCCTTCCACCGGATCGTGCTGACCGCGTCGGGCAACGAGATGTTCGCCAGGCTCGGCGACGTGGTGGGCGCGATCCTCACCGGGCGCACCCATCACCAGGTCATGTTCGACGACCCCGATCCGGCGGCGGTCACCCTCCATGTACAGGTCGCGGAGGCCGTCAGGGAAGGGGACGCGGAGCGCGCCGAGCGGATCACCCGGGAGATCGCGGTCGGGGCGCTGGCGGAGCTGGACGTCCTCGCCCCGGACCGGGCCGAAGCCGGTCCCGCCGCCCCGCACCCGGCCTGACGGACGGCTCCCCCCGGCTGGTCCGCCGCCCCGCGCCCGGCCTGACGGACGGCTCCCCCCGGCTGGTCCGCCGCCCCGCGCCCGGCTCCCCCCGGCCGGCCCGCCGAGCCGCTCCCGGCCGTTTCTCCCGGATGGAAGTGAGAGGCTCCCCTCCGGTTCATGATTTACTGCCACCTTGGTTTACATGTCGGCAACCTCAGAATCACCTCAGATCTCTTTCCGGGTGACCTGGAACACTGCCAACATCACAGGACCGCCCGATGATGCGTCGTCGGTCGCGTTCCGGCTGCCCCGGTGTGGCGACCCCGCCGCAGGGTGCCGGGGCCCGGCGCGCACCCATCACCCCCCACGCACCCTCACGAAGGCGACCATTCCTCCATGAGTGACCGCATCACCGCGCCCGAAAGTTCGGTCGCCGGGGCTCCCGGAACCGCCCCGACCACCCCTCCTGTGGACGCCGGTGACGCCGGTTACAGCAAGGACCTGAAGTCCCGCCATATCAATATGATCGCCATCGGCGGCGCGATCGGCACGGGACTCTTCCTCGGCGCCGGCGGACGCCTCGCGGACGCCGGTCCCTCCCTCGCCTTCGCCTACGCGCTCTGCGGCCTCTTCGCCTTCTTCGTGGTGCGGGCCCTCGGCGAGCTGGTGCTCTACCGCCCCTCCTCCGGCGCCTTCGTCTCCTACGCCCGTGAGTTCATGGGCGAGAAGGGCGCCTTCACGGCCGGGTGGCTGTACTTCCTGAACTGGTCCACCACCACCGTGGCCGACATCACCGCCGCCGCCGTCTTCGCCCACTACTGGTCGCTGTTCAGCGATATCCCCCAGTGGGTCCTGGCGCTGATCGCCCTCGCCGGTGTCCTCGCGGTGAACCTGGTCTCGGTGAAGTACTTCGGCGAGATGGAGTTCTGGTTCGCGATCGTCAAGGTCGCCGCCCTGGTCGCCTTCATGCTCATCGGCATCTTTCTGCTGATCGCCCAGCAGGACGTCGGCGGCCACAACCCGGGCCTCTCGACCATCACGGAGAACGGCGGCGCCTTCCCGCTCGGCCTGCTGCCCATGCTGGTCGTCATCCAGGGCGTCGTCTTCGCCTACGCCTCCGTCGAGCTGTGCGGTGTCGCGGCCGGTGAGACCGAGAACCCCGAGAAGGTCATGCCCCGCGCGATCAACTCGATCATGTGGCGGGTCGGTATCTTCTACGTCGGCTCCGTGGTGCTGCTGGCCCTGCTGCTCCCGTACACCGCCTACTCGGCGGACCAGAGCCCCTTCGTCACGGTCATGGACAAGATCGGCATTCCCGGTGCGGCCGGGGTGATGAACCTCGTGGTGCTCACCGCCGCCCTCTCCAGCCTCAACGCCGGTCTCTACTCCACCGCCCGCATCCTGCGCTCCATGGCGATGGCGGGCTCCGCGCCCCGCTTCACCGCCCGGATGAACAAGGGCCAGGTGCCGTACGGCGGCGTCCTGCTGACCGCCTCCTTCGGCGTCGCGGGCGTCGGCCTGAACTTCGTCGTCCCCGGTCAGGCGTTCGAGATCGTGCTCAACCTGGCCTCCATCGGCATCCTCGGCACCTGGGGCATGATCATGCTCTGCTCCCTGCTCTTCTGGCACCGCGCCAAGGACGGCCGGGTCACCCGCCCCGCTTACCGGCTGCCGTGGGCCCCGTACACCCAGATCGCCACCCTGGTCTTCCTCGTCTGCGTGGTCGTCCTGATGTGGTGGGGCGGCGGAGTCGGCCGGACCACGGTCAATCTGCTGCCGCTGATCGCCGCCGCCCTGGTCGGCGGCTGGTTCGCGGTCCGGCGCCGGGTGACCGCGATCGCGGCGGGTCGCGAGACGCTCTGACGTTCTTCTCGGCGCGTACGGCGCGGGGCCCGGG